>DASQYQ010000477.1:0-2642 GCA_035639115.1 Sphingomicrobium sp.
GCCTGCGCGGGCTGCTCGTCGGCGGGCTCAAGGGTGTCGAGCGGGCTTTGTCGCGGTTGGCCGCTTTGATTGACAGTCGTCGGCTCGGTCGATTGCGACGGTGCCTCTTGCCCGAGAGCAGGCGAGGCGAGCGCGAGCGCGGAGGCGCCCGCAAGAAGCAGGAAGCGCATGGAATTTTCCTCTTTTTTATGCGTTAAAGCTCTGAGCGGTCAGCGCTTGGCTGCTTCGTATTCCTGGTCGAACAAGCCGCCGTCATTGAAGTGCAGCGCCTGCGCCTTCGCCCATCCTCCGAAGTTCCTGTCGATGGTGAACAGCTTCAGGTTCGGGAATTGCGACTTGTACTTGGCCGCGACCTGCGGGTTGCGCGGGCGGAAGTAGTTGCGGGCGATGATCTCCTGCGCCTCGGGCGTATAGAGGAACTTGAGATAGGCCTCCGCCGCCTGCCTTGAGCCGCGCTTGTCGACAATTTTGTCGACGACTGCGACTGGCGGCTCGGCGAGGATCGAGACCGACGGAACGACGATGTCGAACTTGCCGCGGCCGAGCTTGTTGGTCGCAAGGAGCGCCTCATTTTCCCAGGCGATGAGCACGTCGCCCTGGCCGCGCTCGACGAAGGTGGTCGTCGCGCCCCTCGCGCCGGAGTCGAGCACGGGCACGTTTCGGAAGAGCTTGGCCATGAACAACTTGGCCTTCTCGGGCGTACCATATTTCTTCTGGGCGTAGCCCCAGGCTGCGAGATAGTTCCAGCGCGCTCCGCCGCTCGTCTTCGGGTTCGGCGTGATCACCTTGACGTCGGGGCGGATGAGGTCGTCCCAGTCCTGGATATGCTTCGGGTTGCTGTGGCGGACGAGGAGGACGATCGTCGAATAATAAGGCGTGCTGTTGTTGGGCAGGCGCGACTGCCAGTTGGATGATAGGAGGCCCTTCTTGGCGATCTCGTCGATGTCGTAGGCGAGGGCGAGGGTGACGACGTCCGCTGGGAGCCCGTCGATCACTGCGCGCGCCTGCTTTCCGGAGCCGCCGTGGCTCTGCTTGATCGTGATCGGCTGCTTCCACGCCTTCGCGAAGGCGGCGTTGATCTGCTGGTAGAGCTCCCTGGTCGGGTCATAGGAGACGTTGAGAAGCTCGGTCGGAGCTGCGGGCAAGGCCGTTGCAGCGACCATCGCCGCAAGTGCGATCGAAAGACTGATTCGGCGGAACATTCCCATGGCCGACCCCCTTGAATTAAGTCGGGGGCACTTCTAATCCCTAGTTCTCTACTAGGAAATAGGGGTATAGCTTCAACTCGGCTCGGAATTCCCGCGCTTTGCCGCTGCGCAGGCCTTTGGCCCTGAGGCGATCATCGCGATCCTTTGATGATGCTGGACATGAGCAGCTTTCCGTAAAAAAGGGGACCGAGCTCGCCCGCTCCCGAGAGATCAGCGACTCTCAAGCCAGCACAAGGTTTCGTAGACTACTTCGAGCACTGCGCCTGCAAAGAAGCCGATCAGGGCCGCATAAAGAAGCCCCTCGAACAAGGCTGCAATGCTTTCGGAATCGGCTGTCGTGAAGAGCTCCACGATCATGTCCGATGGGCCGATCGGAAGCTGCGCCGCAGTCCACAGGCCGATGAAGATCAACGCTGCGCTAATGGCCCCCGACAGCCCGAAGCGAAGCAGCCGGACGCCCTTCATCCGATTGGAGGTCATAGCCATGGTGAATTCCTCAAATCTGCCTGTACCTTGGGAATCGTCGACGCTGCATAGGGTATGATGCGTAGGCGGGGCTTCGTACGTAGAAGTCCTGATTCTTCGAGATCCGAGGCGGGGTATCTTAAGACTTGCCAGCAACGGAGCGGCCCCTCGTCTCAAAACTGCTTCTGCAGCCGTGGGCCGAGGTTTCGCGACGAGGTTGCTGGCCAAGCTTGCGGCGTTCCCGGGAACGATGTCGTGTCTTCGAGACGCCATGGATTTTCCGGGAGCGCCGCAGGTGCACGAGCGTCGGAGAGTCAGGGTAAGCGCGACATCGCTGAGGCCTCCTTCCGAGCGCATATGGTTCGGCAATATTGGAGGGGCTTGCCAGTGATCCGCTCAGTGCTTCTAATCGGCCTCGCAGCGCTTCCGATCGTCGCTTCTGCGGCCCAGCCTGACGAAGGGCCGCCGCGCTGGGCGGCTAATATTGCTCGCAAGCAGCAAGTGATCATGCACGGTCTTCCTCGCCAATATGCTTCTCTTCGCGACCCGTCGCCGGACACAGAGATGAAGATGAGGAAGGGAGCTGCCGTGTTCGACCGCCAGTGCGCCTCCTGCCATGGCTGGACGGGCCAGGGCACCGGCCCCGAGGCGTTCGCACTTGTTCCAGCTCCGGCTGATCTGGAGTGGCTTGCCGGCACTCCGAAGGACCGTTCTCAGCCCTATATGTATTGGACGATTGCAGAAGGAGGCCGAGAGTTTGAATCGGAGATGCCGACCTTCAAGCACAAGCTTGCGAGGAACGATATCTGGGCGGTGATCGCCTATATACGAGCCGGCCTTCCGCGCCGCTCGCCATGAAGGCGGGTCGAGGATCGTGACAGGGAAGGAGGTCGCCCCGGACGCTTGCGGCCGTCCGGGGCCGAGTGGAGTCCGGGCTTCGCAATTCGCCCGTCATTATCGTTAGGAGGC
>DASQYQ010000478.1:0-4242 GCA_035639115.1 Sphingomicrobium sp.
ACGCCGCGCCAACGTCCTCGGCATGGAAACGGAGCAGCTCGCCGATGACGGCAACTTCAATTTCAAGCAAGTGGATCCGGCCGAGTTCTCCCCGGGTGAGCTCACCGGGATCATCCGCGAGGAGGTCGAACAGGGCGTCACCGTGGTCGTCCTCGATTCGCTGTCGGGGTACCAGCAGGCGATGCCGGAGGAGCAGTTCCTGCTGCTCCAGATGCATGAGGTCCTCACTTATCTCAATCAACAGAACGTACTGACGGTCCTCATCCTCACGCAGGCCGGGATGATCGGGCAGATGCAGAACCCGCTGGACCTCACCTATTTGTCCGACACAGTACTGCTGCTTCGCTACTTCGAAACGGACGGCGAGATCCGCCGCGCCGTCTCTGCGGTCAAGAAGAGGACCGGGCGCCACGAATCCTCGATCCGCGAGTTTCGGATCACCGCTGGCGGAGTTACCGTCGGGCCCAGACTCAACGGATTCCGGGGAGTGCTCACTGGAGTCCCGGTCTATGAAGGGCGTGACGAGCTGATGAAGACTGCGACGGCGAAGTAGAAACAGGCGAGCAGGTTTCAGTGGACCGCTTTCTTGTTGTTGCCCCGGCCGGCCGCGATGCTGACGTCATCCGACAGCTCCTCGCGAGCGGCGGACTGAACGCCGCCATCGATGCGACCGGCGACCTGTTGTTCGACGCCCTCCGTGACGGAAGCGCCGCCGGCGCAGTCGTGACCGACGACGCGCTGAAGCGGCTCGACCACGCACGCCTCTCGGAGGCGATCGCAAACCAGCTGCCCTGGTCGGACTTCCCGTTCGTGTTGCTCGTTCGCCGCGGCGGCACGCGAGAAAGCCCGAAGGCCATCGAAGCGGTGATGAACGTGACGGTCCTCGAGCGACCGCTCCACCCCGCCTCGCTGATCAGCGCCGCCCGGGCTGCAACGCGGGCACGCGCCCGCCAACGCCTCGCCGCCGAATATCTCGCCGAACGCGAGCGCGCAGAACGGCAGTTGCGCGACTTCGCGGACACCCTCGAGCAGAAGGTCGTCGAGCGTACCCGCGATCTCGCTTCCGCCAACGACCGGCTCACCGCCGAGATTGCCGAGCGCGAGCGCGCCGAGGCGCGTCTCATCCAGGCGCAGAAGATGGAGGCGATCGGCCAGCTGACCGGCGGCATCGCGCACGACTTCAACAACCTGCTGAGCGTCGTGGTCGGCTCCCTCGATCTAGTGCTTCGCCGCTCTCAGGACCAAGGGGTCCTGAAGCTCGCTCGCAACGCGTTGAAGGCCGCGGAACGGGGAGCGACACTGACGGCCCAGCTCCTTACCTTCTCTCGACGCCAGCGCCTTTCGCCGGTGGCGCTCGACATCAATCACGTGATCGAAGGCATGCGCGAGATGGCGGCCCGGACGATCGGCGCTCACGTGCAGATCGAAACTGATCTCCAGCCCGGCATGTGGCGCGCGCTCGCCGACCCGACACAGCTCGAGGTCATGCTGCTCAACCTCGCCATCAACTCGCGCGACGCGATGCCGAGCGGCGGGAAGGTGGTCATACGCACCCGCAACGTGCCCGAGGTGCCTCGGCCGCTCGTGTCGGAGCTCGACCACGGCGAATATGTCTGCATCAGCGTTCAGGACGATGGCCCCGGCATGCCGCCCGACGTGCTCGCCCATGCCTTCGAGCCCTTCTTCACCACCAAGTCCCATGGAAAGGGCACCGGCCTCGGCCTGGCGCAGCTCTATGGCTTTGCGAAACAGTCGGGCGGCGCCGCGAAGATCGAAAGCGAGCTCGGTAGGGGCACGATGGTCTCGATCTATCTGCCGCGCACCCAGGATCACGTCGCGCTGGAAATCACGGCCCGCCACGATGGGCCTGGCGGCGGCAGGGCGCGAATATTGCTCGTCGACGACGACGAGGAAGTGCGGACGGTCACATGCGACATGATTGGCGAGCTCGGCTATCGGATAGAATCCGTCGGAACCGGCGAAGAGGCGCTGGCGCGTATCCGCCTCGAACGGTTCGACCTCCTCATTACAGACATTCTGATGCCGGGGATGAACGGGGTGGAACTAGCCCGTCGCATCCGTTCGCTCGACGCGGATCTCCCCATCCTGTTCTCGAGCGGCTACGCCGACGTCCAGATCTTCGGCGAAGAGCTTTCCGACGAAACCGTCCTGAAAAAACCGTTCCGAATCGCCGAGGCGGCCCGCCGAATCAAAGCCGCGCTGGAGGCCGGCGTCAGGAGCGACGCTGTCCTCGGCGCTGACTAACCTGTGAAAGGGCCAGGTCCCGCGCTTTTCGATAATTCCGCATTATCGGATCCTCCGCTGGAGCGGAAAATGAACGATTGGGAACATCATGTCGCGCGAACCAGTGCGCCTGGCGGACGCGAGGACCGGCGGCCGTCCCTCGGTCTTCTGATCGTAGTAAGCAGTGCAATCGCGACTCTGATCCTGATCCTGTGGCTCGTCACCACGGAAGTTCCCGACATTGCGTTCCGATAGTAGCCGAGGCTACTTCGACGGGTCGGCTTGCCGATCCTCGGGACTCATACCGATGGCGTTCAGTTTCAGACCAGCTAAGCCGTCATCCGGATCATATCCGGAGATGCCATATGCTTTTGGCTCTTACCCTGTCGGCCGCACTGATTGCGAACATTCCTGCAGCCCCCGTCGTCTCCTACGACGCAGAGACCGACTTCAGCCACTACCGCTCCTATACCTGGGTGTTTGCGAACCAGCCCGCCAATATGGATCCGACGCTTTATAGGCAGGTCCGCGCAGCGATTGACCGGTCGCTCGGAGCGCACGGGTTCGGTACTTCGCACCACGCCGATTTCGCAGTCGCTTTTACAGTCGGACCGAGGGCGAAGATGCACGCGACCGACTATGGTCATTACGCCTACTATTACAGTCCGGAAGAAGCTGCCCTTCACCAGGCTTGGGTCAACCGCGAGCTCGCCGAGCGAAGCGACCACGACGACACACTCTCGATCGACATTTACGACAGGCAGACCAAGCATTCTATATGGCACGGCATAGCGCCGGTCCCGATCGCCCCCCACACGCGCCAGGCCGTCGTCGAGCACGAAGTCAACGACGTTCTGATGCTCTTTCCACCTAAAAAGTGATCAGCCCTCGAGTTGCAGTGGACGGCTTTCGACGCATTCCGGCGAGCAGCGCTTAGGTCTACTTTTCACCCTTGAGGACCTTAAGGAGCGTTGTGGCCGGCATTAAGTTGCTGTCCGACGAAGGCACGATGCCAACATCTTGAAAGATCGACAGTAATTGTCGCTGCGCCCCTTCATGTTTTTAAAAAAAGTGCGCCAAATCGCTTACTTTAGTGAGGCCAACCGACTATCACGCTAGGCGGCGCTCAGCATTGGGGGGACATGATGAGCAGGTTCGTACGGGTTTTGCTTTCGGCGGCGATCTTCGCGGCGCCTCCGCTCTCACCGCTTGCGGCACAAGGCGCTCCAAAGTCCGCGGCGCTCGAGCTTGCCAAGGAGGCCGAGAAGCTGAAGCCGGGTCAATGGGTGTGGAAGCCGCAGATCGCGCCCAACGGACCGATCCTCGTCTATGTCGATCTCGGCCGGCAGCTTGCGACCGTATACCGCAATGGAATCCGTATCGGCGTTTCGACGATCTCGAGCGGTCGGCCCGGCTACGAAACGCCGACCGGCGTCTTCACCATCCTCGAGAAAAACAAGGAGCACATCAGCCGCAAGTATAATGACGCGCCCATGCCCTATCAGCAGCGGCTGACCTGGGGCGGAGTTGCGCTCCATGCCGGCGGCCTGCCCGGCTACCCCGAAAGCCACGGTTGCGTCCACTTGCCGATGGAATTTTCGAAGCTGCTGTTCAGCGCGATGCCGCTCGGTGGGACGGTCATCATCGCCGGCGGCCACGAGGATCCGGTCAAGCGTCCGCCCGCTGGGGTGCTTGCTCCTGCATTGTCGGGAGTGACGCCGCCGAGCGCGACGCCGCTCACGCCGGAAGGCACTTACACCTGGAACCCGGGCGCGAGCCCGGGCGGCCCAGTCTCGATCATCATCTCTACCGGCGATCAGCAGGTGGTGGTGCTTCGCAACGGGGTCGAGATCGGCCGCGCGCACGCCGACGTGCAGCAGGAGACTTCAGAGCCTCAGGTGATGACCCTCGCCGCCGGTAAGGACAAGCAGTGGATCCAGGTGGGGGTCGGCGACCTCACTGGAGCGCCGGCGGAGATCATCTCGACCGAGCGGGTGG
>DASQYQ010000479.1:0-2369 GCA_035639115.1 Sphingomicrobium sp.
ATAGATCGGTTGGAACCTTCACCGCCAAATTGCGCATCCGGTGCGCCAGGCAGCGCTGACGCGCCGAGCGCGGGAAGCATTCTTCGATGGCGCGGATGATGCCCGGCGCCCCGTCGGAGACCACCAGCAACGGATCGCCAAGCCCGCGCGCACGCATCTCTTGGAAGAACGCCCGCACCGTCTCGGTGTCCTCCTTCGAGCCGGCCATCAGATGGAGCAGAACCTTGCGGCCATCTTCGCCGATGCCCCAGGCGGCGATAACCGCTTCACGCGGTTGGCCGGCGCGCAGCCGCTCGGCAATCCCGTCGACATAGAGGTAGACGATCCGATACTCGGACAGATCGCGCTTGATAAAATCCTCGTACTCCGCCCACAGCCGTTCGGTGATCTCACTCACCGCCGCGCGCGACAGCAGCCGACGCCCACTTTCGTCCGTAAACGCATCCTCGATGTCCCGGGTGGACAGCCCGCGCGCATAAAGCTCCACGGCCAAATCCTCGAGCGCCTGGGTGCGACCAGTCAGATTCTCCCGGATCTCCGAGACGAACGGCTCTGGCGTGTCGCGCACCTGCGGCGCAGCGAACTCAACATTGCCCTCCGCCGTCTTCATCCGGCCGGGCCTATATCCGTTCCGGTAGCCCTTCGCTTCGCCGTCGGCCCGCTCGTAACGCTCTCGGCCAATTCGGTCGCTAACCTCGCCCTCCAAAGCTTCCTCCAGGATCAGCCGCGCCGCCAGCGAGCTAAGCAGAAATCTGGGTGACGACGATGGATTGAAGGCGGCGTATCGAGGCGGGTGTCGAGCCTGCCAGAACCTCCCGAAAGGAGCGATACGCCATGTCGAGAGATACCATTGTCATCCCGTTGCGTCAGCCTGAGGCGATTGACGATCCACTGAGCGAACTTGCACGAGAAGGCGCCCGCCGAATGCTAGCCCAGGTGCTGATCGCCGAGGCCGATTCCTTTGTCGCCATGTGGAAGGATTTGAAATTGCCGGATGGCCGCGACCGTGTCGTGCGCCATGGCCATGGGCCGCATCGGGCGATCCAAACCGGAGTGGGCCCCGTCGAGGTGCGTCGCGCCAAGGTGCGCGACCGGGGCGACGTGGGCGCCGAGGAGAAAATCCGCTTCACGTCTTCGATCCTGCCGAAGTGGGCGCGACGGACGAAGAGCCTCGATGCGCTGTTGCCGGTTCTCTACCTGCGCGGGGTGTCGACCGGCGACTTCCAGGAGGCGCTTAGCGCCCTGTTGGGCAAGGACGCGCCGAACCTATCGCCGGCGGTGATTTCGCGGCTGACCGCAGAATGGCAGACGGATTACGACGCCTGGCAGAAGCGCGACCTGTCGGCGAGACGATACGTGTATGTGTGGGCGGACGGGGTCTACCTGCAGGCCCGGATGGAAGAAGCCGCCGAATGCATGCTGGTGCTGGTCGGCGCAACACCCGAGGGCAAGAAGGAACTCGTCGGCTTCCAGACCGGGGTGCGAGAGAGCGCACAAAGCTGGCGTGAGCTTCTCATCGACATCAAGCAGCGTGGGCTCGAGATTGCGCCGGACCTCGCGGTCGGCGACGGCGCGCTCGGCTTCTGGAAGGCGATCGAGCAGGTCTTTCCGAGCACCAGACACCAGCGGTGTTGGGTTCATAAAACCGCCAACGTGCTCAACAAGGTCGCCCTCTCAGTCCAGGTCAACATGAGGGTCGATCTTCGCGGGATTTACGGCGCACCAACCCGTGCAGCGGCCGAGGCAGCGATCGATGTGTTCGCCGACAAATAGATCGCCAAGTACGACAAGGCGGTCGCCTGTCTGACGAAGGACCGGGAAGCGCTACTCGCCTTCTTCGACTTCCCCGCCGAGCACTGGGACCATCTGCGCACATCAAATCCGATCGAGAGCGTGTTCGCGACGGTGCGTCATCGAACCGTGAGGACGAAAGGAGCCCTGTCGGCGAAGACGGCAAAGCTGATGGTGTTCAAACTTATCAATGCCGCCGCAAAAACGTGGCGACGATTGAAGGGTGAAAATCAGTTGCCGAAAGTCGTCCAAGGCGTCAAATTCCAAAACGGCATCGAGGTCACCAAAATGCCGGCTCACCACGCCGCCTGATCAACCTCGTCACCCAATCTCCCGCATAGCTCTCGGACTGGGGGGCCCGGCAATTAACGACCCGCTAATTGCTAAGTGACACACTCTCATGATCAGAAGTTTGCCCAGGTTGCCGGCTGTGCTGGACGGTAAGCGCTACTACTCAGCTTTCCCGGATGAAGATCCGGAGTTACGGCCCCGGATCAGAGCGGTTCTGGACGCTCTGGGCAACTTGGACAAAGCCTTCCGACAGCATTTTGAAGCATTCCAGCCGAACAATCTCGACC
>DASQYQ010000480.1:0-3644 GCA_035639115.1 Sphingomicrobium sp.
AGCGGAGTGATCGGAATCAACGGGGCGGCCGCGCACCTCGTCCACCCGGGCGACCTCGTGATCATCATCAGCTACGGGCTATTCACCGATGCGGAAGCGCGCTCGCTCCAACCGCGGATCGTCCATGTCGACGAGAAGAACCGGATCGTGAAGCTCGGCAACGATGCCGCGGAGCCGGTGCCCGGATCCGCCCAGCTCAGGGGCGACCTGATCGCTGCCGACTGACGTCGCCGGTCGTCAGTAGGCGCCACGGCGGCGGCAGATAGTCAGTCGACATATAATAATAGAATTCGCACCGGCCGGAGTCGGTCCGGTTGACTCCCTTGGCGATTCCGAAGGCGACATCGCCACTGAACACCGGCCCGCCGCTGTCTCCCGGGATGCACGAAGGTCCGGCAACGGTGACCCAGGTCGGAGAGCACGGCCCGCCGCAAAGGTCCCCCGGGGGCGCATAGTCCGTAAGCTCGACCGTCGCACAGCTGTATCCGGAGCTTTCGCCATAATGGCAGACGAAATCGCCAGCCCTCGTGCTCGCCACGGTTCGCCAAGTCTCGACAGATCGAAGCGCGCCGGCTCCACGGTCGGCATAGAAGAGTGGGTCGGGCGATTCGGCCGAGCCGTTGATCTGCACGTCGCGATAGCCGAGGCCCCAGGACCCGATCATCGGCAGCGTCGGGCTCGTCACATTGTCGCGGTCGACGTAGGTCAGCTGGTCGGGGCAGTGGGCGGCAGTGGTGATCGCGTTGATCTCACCGTTAGTGACCACGAACCCGCTCGTACAGCGGTTGCGGCGGTTGGTGAGCGTGTTCAGCCCTTCGACGAGGCCGCCGCCGTCGACGCTCATGTTCGACTCGATGAGCTCGTTGACGACTATTCGGACGGGTACGCCGCTGATCTGTTCGGCCTGAGCGCGAATGCCCTCCACGCCAAGCTTCGCCACATCAGCTGGAGTGACGAGAAGGACGACCTCGCCCGTACGCTGGTCGTAGCCGGCGCCGCGCGCTCCCGGCAGTTCGCTCCTGAAGTCGATCAGGTGCCGGCGCATCGCAGCCACCGCTTGTGCGTGGGTCGCCTTCGCGCCCGTCTTGAAGACGATCGGCACTCCGGCGGCAGTCCGGTCTGCAACCTGCTCCGACCCGGCGAGCAGTACGACGATCCGGTAGGCGGGACGGTGCTCGATCGAGATTCCGGCGAGACGGTCGGCGAACTCGCGAGCGATTGCGTCAGTCGCTGCGACGCTGTCTTGCTGGGCCTTGAGGCGACGGGCCGCTTCGTCGGGAGTGACTTGGAACTGGGATGCATATTGGATCGCGTCCTCGGCGATCGCCTCGTCGCGGGTCTCCACGGCCTGTGCGGCAGCAGCGCTCGAGAAGGCGAGGAGAAGAAAGGCAAGAATCCACCGCATCGACAGGCGCACATCCCATTCCCATGTTAAACAGGAACTGAAGGAGAAGCCGATCATGGCCACCGCCGCAACGACCACCTTCGATCTCACTCCGCCGACCAAGGATCGACTCGACGCTTTGATCGCGGACTTGAATGACGAGGAGCGGCATGTGCTGCTCGAGCATGGCACGGAAGCGCCATTCTGCGGCGTCTTCCTTCAGGAGAAGCGCCCCGGTGTCTTCACTTGCCGTCTTTGCGGGCTTCCGCTCTTTCACGGCGGCACCAAGTTCGAAAGCGGCACCGGCTGGCCCAGCTTCACCCAGCCTTTCGGAGACGGCCACCTCAAATATATCCGCGACGACAGCTACGGAATGATCCGGACGGAGATAGTCTGCGCCCGCTGTGGTTCGCACCAGGGCCACGTCTTCCCCGACGGCCCGCCGCCGACGGGACAACGCTATTGCATCAATTCCGTCAGCCTCGCGTTCACTCCGGCGGGGGAGCGCCTGCCCGACAAGCTCGGCCGCGGCGCACCCGATGGTGAAATCGTCGAAGGATAGACGAGAAAGCATGGCCGATTCACGTTCCGCGGGCACGCGGATTCCATTCCTGTTGCTGCTCATCCTCCTCGTCGTCGCGGCGGCGATCGGAGGCGTCGTCTCGCGAATGATCCCGATCGCTTCGGGTGCAGACCCTGGACCGCGCACCTTGGCTGTGCCGAGCGAAGACAGCCTGGCCCCCCTGGTGAACAAGACCGCTCCCGCGGTGGTCAATATCGCGACATTGCAGCCTTCACCTGCCGAGCAGAACCCCTTGCTCCAAGATCCCTTCTTCCGCCGTTACTTCGGTATCCCTGACGCCGCGCTGCAACCCGCGATGGCTGCCGGCTCGGGCGTCATCGTCGATGGCAAGAAGGGACTCGTCATCACCAACTTCCACGTCGTTCAGAACGCGCAGGAGGTCCAAGTTGGCCTGAAGGACGGACGCAAGCTTCCTGCGGACCCGGTCGCGCTCAATCCGGATCTCGACATTGCGGTGCTCAAGATCGACGCGAAGAACCTGCCGACGCTGGATCTAGGCGACAGCAGCAAGCTTGCGGTCGGCGACTATGTGCTCGCCATCGGCAACCCCTTCAATCTCGGCCAGACGGTCACGAGCGGGATCATCAGTGCTCTCAATCGACCGCTCGGCCGGGGCGATTCGCGCCAATTCATTCAGACAGATGCGCCGATCAATCCCGGAAACTCGGGCGGCCCGCTGATCGACCTTCATGGCCGAGTCATTGGAATCAACTCCGCGCTGTTCAGCCCGAGCCAGTCGGAAGCGGGTGCCGGCAATGTCGGGATCGGCTTTGCCATCCCGAGCAATGACGTGAAGAAGATGCTTGCCGAGGCCGAACGCCGAGTGGCGAGCGGGCAGACTGGCCAGTAAGCCCTTGATTGCAGCTTTAGCTCGTTCCGGCGCCGAACCCCCTTGGGAACTTCGGCTCAAACAACGACGTTGGCCGGACGAGCGTGGGAGCTGTCTCGTGACGGTGAACCCATGAAGGATTGTATCGATCTCGAAGAACAAATCGAACGCTGCAGAAGGCTTAGGAAGTCCCTGACGGACGAGCAGATGCGCGATGCCCTTGAAGAGCTCGCCCGGGATTATAAGGCTCGGCTGAAGCGTCGGAAGGCAGAAAGCTTCATGTTGCGCGGCGGCTAACGGCGGTCGGAACCCAAATTCACCGACGCGACTTGGAGTTGCATGCCTACTGACCGTCAGCGCGCAAGGCGGAGTTCAAGCCGATCATCAAATGGATCGTGGTGACCGCGGCCGTGATGGTCGCGGGCGCGCTCTCCTATCTGCACTTGAGCGGCAGTCTCGACGTGAACACGGTGATCGCGACGACTCTCGGTTTCTTCTTTTCAGTGGTTCTCGGTTGCGGCCTTTTCGCTGCCGCCTTCTTCAGCGACAAGAGCGGGATCGACCAGCAGGTGTCACATTCGACTCGGGAAGAGCGCGAGCGCAGGCGGAGGCAAGGGATGCCTGCGCTCGCTATTTGTGGCAGCGCCGCCGGAGCTCGCTAAAGGTCGACGACGCCACCGACCTCCTGTTAATTCCCCGTTCGTTAGGGACCGGTTTGGGGATTTGGTGAAGGCGCGTTAACGTTTGTTGCATCCAGGGGGAGCGCCTCATCGAGCAGTTCGATTATCTGTTCAGCTTCTACGGCCTGTTGCTCGGCATCGCCGTCGCGAACGTTGCGATCGGGTTCG
>DASQYQ010000481.1:0-3365 GCA_035639115.1 Sphingomicrobium sp.
GGTTGCGGTACGCGACTTCAGCTTCGACGTGCCTGAGGGTTCGATCGTCACGATCGTCGGCCCGTCCGGCTGCGGCAAGTCGACGATCCTCAACATCGTCTCCGGTCTGTTGCGGCCGAGCCGGGGCAAGGTCGAGGTGGACGGCCGTCCCGTCACCGGCATCCGCCATGACGTCGGCTATATGTTCGCGCGCGACGGCATGATGCCGTGGCGCACGGCGATCGAGAACGTCGCCTTCGGCCTCGAGGTGCGCGACGTCGCCAACCGCCACGAAATCGCGCGCGAGTGGCTGCGCAAGGTCGGGCTCGATCGCTTCGAGCGGCATTATCGCCACGAGCTGTCACAGGGCATGCGCCAGCGCGTCGCGGTGGCGCGCACCTTCGCGATCGAGCCCAACATCCTGCTCATGGACGAGCCGTTCGGCGCGCTCGACAGCCAGACCCGGCTGTTGTTGCAGGAACTGTTTCTCGAGGTCTGGGAGCGCAACAAGCGCACCGTCCTGTTCGTGACCCACGACCTGCACGAGGCGATCTTTTTGTCCGACGTGGTCATCGTCTCGACCAACCGGCCTGGGCGGGTGAAATCGGTCGTGCCCATTGCGCTGCCGCGCCCGCGTCTGCCGCCGGCCGAGCTCGCCGTCGCCGCGGAATTTCGCGATATCTACGCCCGCATCTGGACCGATCTGAAGGACGAGGTCCGCAAATTCGAATAACGTCGCCGCCCTGACCGATGCCGCCCCCTCATGCTGAGGAGCCGTGCACGCGATCTCGGGTTTACCCGAGATTGGGCGCTTTTAGAAATGCGCAAGTCGGGCAGGCCCGACTTGCGTGCACGGCGTCTCGAAGCATGAGGGCCGCCCCCACCCTTCGAGATGGGCGCTTTACGCGCCCTCCTCAGAGGCCGGCCGGAAAAGAATTGAGTGATTTCAGCCCTTTGTGATTCCGTCGGATTTGTGAGATTCGATGGAGGACACAATGTCTTGGACTGAAATCACCCGCGAACAGTATCGCCGTGATGGCCTGCGTTATGCAAGCGATGTGACGGACGCGGAGTGGAACGTGCTTGCGTCGTTGATGCCGGAGCCAAACCGAATTGGCCGCCCGAGGACGGTCGATCTGCGCACGATCGTGAACGCCATTCTCTACATTCTTGCCACTGGTTGCCAATGGCGGGCCGTGCCGAAGGATTTTCCGGCGCGCTCGACCATTCAATATTACTTCTACGACTGGCGTGACCGACGAATTTGGCGCCGGATCAATCGCGTTCTGGTCGAGCGCGTTCGCCGAGCAGCAGGACGCAACATCACTCCCTCGGCTGGGGTCATCGACAGCCAAACCGTCAAAACCACGGAAAGTGGCGGCCCGCGCGGGTTTGATGCGGCCAAGAGAGTGAAAGGACGCAAGCGTCACATCGTCACCGATACGACCGGTTTGTTGCTTGCCGTGCTGGTGCACGCGGCCAACATCCAAGACAATCACGGCGCCGTTCGACTGCTGAAATCGGTCGGCTGGGCGTTCCCCACCTTACGACACCTCTTCGCTGACCGGGTCTACCGCGGTCCCAAACTGCTCGACGCCATCGCCGGCCAAGGCAAGTGGACGATCGAGATTGTCACGCGAAGCCAAAGCATCGGCACCTTCAAGGCCGAACCCAAACGCTGGGTGATCGAACGAACCTTGGCTTGGTTCGGGCGTAATCGCCGCCTCGCCAAAGACTTCGAGCGTTCGATCGCCAGCTCAGAGGCCTGGATCACGATCGCCAGCCTTCGCCTCCTCTCCCGCCGTCTCGCGAAGGCCTGAAATCAGGAATATCTTTTTGAGTCATGTATGGACGGCGCCCGCGGTGCAAGAGGAATCTGACTATCAGCGAAGCGTTCGGGTGCGGTCATGTATTCGGCCTTTGAGTGCGGCCGTCTGGCCGCTGGCCCTGATGTGATCCGCTGAACGGTCCCAAACAGACTCACGCGTTCTTTCTTCGCATGACCCAAAGACGGGTTTTCCGATCGACGGTCTCGACCGTTTCGCATCAATGTCTTCATCACCCCTGCAGTTCGTGAACGCGGTTACATCTTTTCTTCTCTTCCTCGCCGAGCCCCTTTAGGCAGTTTCAGCAAGCTCAGGCGCCCGATAGGTGCCACCATGGGCCAGCAGCGCCCAGGCCATGCGCGCCATCTTGTTGGCGAGCGCCACCGCCACGACCTTGAAGGGTCGCCGCGCCAGGAGTTGCGTGAGCCAGGGATACTTCCCTGGATTCTCCTGGGCGCGCCGCAACACAGCGATCGCCCCGACGACGAGAATGCGCCGCAAGTAGCGATCTCCCTGCTTGGAGATCGGTCCGAGCTTCTGCTTGCCCCCAGTCGAATCCTGCCGCGGCACCAGTCCGATCCAGGCCGCGAAATCGCGTCCCGACCGGAAGATAGTCGGGTCCGTCACCGTCGCCACGATCGCAGTCGCCCCGATAACCCCGATGCCCGGGATCGCCTCAACCCGCTGGCTCGCCTCGCTCGAGCGATGCTGCATCTTGATCCGCTTTTCGATCGCTCCGATGACACTCTCCAACGCTTCAAGCTGCGCAGCCAGCACGATGACGCTGGCCCGTGCATCGATCGGCAACCGCGTGTCCTGTTCGTCCGTCACGATCGCGCGCAATTCGTTGACCCCTGCGTTGCCCTGCGCCGCTACCAACCCGAGCTCGGCCAGATGCGCCCGCAAGGCGTTGATGATCTGGGTGCGCTGGCGTATCAGCACATCGCGCGTGCGATGCTGCATCAACTGACCCTGCTGTTCGGCCGATTTGATCCGCACGAAGCGCATGGTCGGTCGCCGAACCGCTTCGCAGATCGCCTCGGCGTCAGCCGCATCGTTTTTGTTGCGCTTGACGTAGGCCTTCACGTCCTTCGCTGGCATCAGCCGCACCCGGTGGCCAAGCTTCGTGAGTTCACGTGCCCAGTAATGGGCCGTGGCGCAGGCCTCCATGCCGATCAGGCACGGCGGCAACGCTTTGAAGAACTCCAGCACCTGGCGCCGTCGCAGCCGTTTCCGGACGACGACCTTTTCGGCCGCGTCGATCCCGTGAACCTGGAACACGTTCTTGGCGATATCCAAGCCGATCGTCGAAATTTGCATGTCGAGGGCTCCCTGATGTGATTCGTAGCAACGATCACCGTACGGCGATTCGTCGCCGGGAGCGGGCGCCGTCCATCACATCAGACTCTCAGGATGAGGGCGGGGTAAGAGGCGTAGAGCGGGCGATGTCCCGCAAGAAATCACATGCTCACGCCGCCTCGACGTAAGCGACCTGGTAGAGGCAGGGCTCCGCCTCCTGGATCAGCTCGCCGAAGCGCGGCCATTTCTTGCGAAATTCCG
>DASQYQ010000482.1:0-3852 GCA_035639115.1 Sphingomicrobium sp.
CGGAGCAGCGGCGATGGCGGTGCCGGCAAGCGCTGCTGCGGCGATCCCGGCGAGAGCGAAAGTGGGAAGCTTCCTCACGAAAACATCCTCCAGTTTGCAATCGTTGAACAGGCAGAAAATCTAAGCCGCTATCCTGAACGGCAGATTGCTACGGTTCCGCTTTGATTTCGGTCATGCTTCAGCGTGCCAAACTCCACTTATATTGAGGCGCACCATCCATTCGATTGATATCCATGCGGAAAATTCCGCCGGCTTGTTCGGCCCACGTACAGGGGCCTGTATACTGACGTCCATCCCCTCTCGGCGCTCGTACGGAGGTGGTCGAAACACTGCGATCTTTCGGAAGAGGACCGGAGAGCCGTCCTCGGCCTGCCGTTCGTGCGCAGACGCTTCGGCAAGGATGCCTATCTAGTCCGCGAGGGCGTTGAGACGACAGAGTGCTCGCTTTTGCTCAGGGGCTTCGCCTTACGGCAGAAGCTGCTTCGACGGGGGGGGCGGCAGATCATTTCAATCAACATCGCAACCGAATTCATCGATCTACAGAACGGCCTGCTCGGCGCTGCCGATCACAATGTTCAAAGCGTCGACGGATCTGAAACGGCAAGCATCCCACGCGACGCCCTGATCGGTCTTGCCAATGCCCGGCCGCGATCCGGCTGGCGATGTGGATCGACACGCTCATCGACGCGCCAATCTTCCGCGAATGGGTGGTGAACGTCGGGCGACGGGACTCCCGTACGCGGATTGCCCACTTGCTCTGCGAACTCGCGCTTCGACTAACGGATATCGGCGCCGATCACTCCGGCATGCTCGACTTCCCGCTGACGCAGGAGCAGCTCGCCGACTGTACCGGCCTCACTCCAGTCCACACTAACCGGACCTTGCAGTCGCTTCGCAAGGACGGCCTGATCCAGTTGACCTCGCGCTCGCTGAGAGTGCTCGATTGGGACCGGCTTGTGGAAGTCGCGGACTTCGACGGGCTCTACCTGCACCAGCGGATTTGAGGGGCCGCTTAGATAACGCCGAGCAGCCAAAGGATGAGGATCAGCAACAGGATCCCGCCAAGACCGATATACATGACACGCTCCTCTTATTGGTTTTGAGGGTGAAACGAGGAGGGCGGCCCTGCCGTTCCAGTCGTTACGGAGGCGGCAGGAATCTTCCAAGGTATTATTTTACCCGTCGGCAAAGTGCCGGATTTGCTTGACTTTCAGCCCCTCACCCGCAAATAGAACGTCCGACGGCGGCTCCCTGTTGAGCCGCTTTTCTCGTTAGAAAGAAGGACGCCCATGAAGGCGCTGATGAAAACGACCAAGTCGGCCAAGCCGGCCGAGGTCGAGAAGAAGTGGCATCTGATCGACGCCGACGGCCTGGTCGTCGGCCGAGTAGCGACGATCATCGCAAACATCCTGCGAGGTAAGCACAAGCCGAGCTACACGCCGCACGTCGACTGCGGCGATCATGTTGTCGTCATCAACGCCGATAAGGTCCGCTTCACCGGCCGCAAGCTTGAGCAGAAAACCTACTACAAGCACAGCGGCTATCCGGGTGGGCTAAAAGAAGTGACCGCGGGCAAGGTGCTCGAGGGTCGCTTTCCCGAGCGCGTGCTCGAGAAGGCGGTTGAGCGCATGATACCGCGCGGGCCGCTGGGCCGCGACCAGATGCGCGCCCTGCACCTCTACAACGGCACCGAGCATCCGCACGGCGGCCAGGATCCACAAGTCCTCGACGTCGCGTCGATGAACCGCAAGAACAAGGTGGGCGCATAATGGCCGACAAGAAGTCCCTCTCCGATCTCGCCGAACTGACCAAGGAGCAGGCCGAGGCTCCGGCTCCCGAAGCGACCGAAGCTGCCGCTCCGGCGGACGAGACCCCCGCTGTTCCGCCGCCGGTCGAGGCCGCGCCGCTTCGCGAGCAGCAGCTCGACAAATATGGCCGCGCTTATGCGACCGGCCGACGCAAGGACGCCATCGCACGCGTCTGGCTGAAGCCGGGCTCGGGCAAAATCGTCATCAACGGCCGCGAGCAAGAAGTCTATTTCGCCCGCCCGACCCTTCGTCTCGTCATCAACCAGCCGTTCGGAGTCGCCGGCCGCGAGGGGCAGTATGACGTCGTCGCAACCGTCGTGGGCGGTGGCCTCTCGGGCCAGGCCGGCGCGGTGAAGCACGGCATCGCCCAGGCGCTGACCCGCTTCGAGCCCGCGCTCCGCACGATCGTCAAGCAAGCCGGCTTCCTGACCCGCGACCCACGCGTCGTCGAGCGTAAGAAGTACGGCCGAGCCAAGGCACGCCGCAGCTTCCAGTTCTCGAAGCGCTAGCGTCCTCCTCCTCCTCCTCTCCTCCTCCTCCTTGAGCGATGGGTTGAGGAATTCGTTACGAAGGGCGGTCCGGAGCATTCCGGGCCGCCCTTTTTCGTGTCGCTAAGGTCTTCCACCTATGGTCGCCGCCGGCTCATTCGGTCACGACCGCCAGGCATGCCAGACCCATCGAATAACCTGCTGCGGCTCGACGGGAAGGTCGCAATCATCACCGGAGCCGCAGGCGGCATCGGCGGAGCGACTGCGAAGTTGTTTATCGAACTTGGCGCCAGGGTCGTGATCACCGACCGCGCGGGCCCTAAGCTCAGCGAAGCGCAGGAGCGGCTCGGCGGCGAAAATTGCGCGACAATCGGCGTGGATTGCACCGACGAAGCCGCGACGAACGATGCGATTGCCACCACAGTCGGCCTGTTCGGCAAACTCGACATCATGATCGCCAATGCAGGCACCGAAGGCACGCTCAAGCCCATCGATCAGCTCAGCGTCGCGGAATTCGAGCAGGTCCTGCGCACCAACGTCCTGGGAGTCTGGCTCGCGATCAAATATGCAGCCCCGGCGATGCGGGCAGCGGGTGGAGGCTCGATCATCGCCCTTTCGTCGGTCGCGGGCGTAGTCGGCTTCGCCGGAATGGCACCCTACATCGCCAGCAAGCACGCGGTCTATGGGTTGGTGAAAACCGCCGCGCTGGAGCTCGCGGGAGCGAAGATCCGCGTCAACGCCGTCGCTCCCGGTCCTATCGACAACCGTATGATGCAGTCGCTCGGCGACCAGCTTGGCGGCGCCGATTCCAAAGGCTTCCGTGCAGTGCTCGAACATATGGTCCCGATGGGCCGCTACGGAACGAACGATGAGATCGCGCGCCTCATCGCCTTCCTCGCCAGCGACGCCGCCTCCTATTGCACCGGCGCCCTCTATCTCGCCGACGGAGGCTACGTCGCCGCTTAGAAGCCGAATCGCAGCTTTGGGCGAAAATCTGACGCTCGTCAGCGCTTGCGTAGCGCGAGCGCAATTGCATCCTTCGCCACGGACTCCATGACATCATAACCGGCGACGTTCGGGTGCACGCCATCTTCGGAGTACTGCGGCTTCATGCCGCCGTCGGCAGCAACTAGAACGCTCCAGTAATCAGCGTAGATGAAACCGTGACTGACCGCATAGGCCTTCAGCCGTGCGTTGAACGCTTTGATCTTGGGTGCAGGATCGAGGCCGCGGTGCCAGGGGAAGTCGGCGGCCGGCGCGACTGAACCAATGATGACCTTGATGTGGTTTGCGCGCGCGAGTTGGGCAATGCTGACGACATAGCCCAGCATCTCGTCACTGGATTCGGGGCCAGTATTTTGCGCGATGTCGTTCGTGCCGGCGAGGATATGCACCACCGCTGGCTTGAGTGCGACCACGTCAGATTGAAAGCGGACCAGCATCTGCGGCGCGGTCTGGCCGGATATTCCGCGACCGACGAAGTGGGGGTTGTCGCGAATGAAAGGCTGGCTGGCCCATCCTTCAGTGATCGAATCGCCGAGGAATACAACCCGCTG
>DASQYQ010000483.1:0-2422 GCA_035639115.1 Sphingomicrobium sp.
AGTGATATCTGCAAGGCTGACGAATATACGAGCAAGCTGGCGGAGCGCTCGGAACAGGCGGCGGCAGCGAAGACCAGCGGCGGCCAAGGCGGGGTTTCTTGAGACGAGCGCCGCTCTGAAAGCGGAGGCACCGTCGGCCGCACCGAGCCAGACCAAAGCAAAGAACACAACACGGAAGTCGCGGTCGAGGCCGGACGCGAGGGGCCGCACCCTAAGAGGCGGTTTTCAGAATTCCCGAGCGAGCCTGCCTGCAACCAGGAATATGCAGGCGGTCTGGAGCAGGGACTGGACGATGAAGCCGAGCCGGTCGTAGCGCAGCGCGAGGCGCCGGTTTTCGAGCACCCAGGCATTGCTGCGCTCCACCGGCCAGCGCCGCTTGCCGAGCCCTGATCCATGCGGTTGACCGCGCTTGTGGATGTGCGGCTCGGCGCCAAAACGGCGACAGAGGTTGCGATGATGCTCGGCATCATAGCCCTTGTCCGCAAACACCGTGCGGATGCGGGCCATGACCGCAAAGGCGGCCAGAAACAGGCGCTCGAAGACGAGCGTGTCGTTGACGTTGGCCGCGGTCACGGTGCAGGCCACCGGCACGCCATCCCCGTCGGTTGCGATATGGTACTTGGTGCCCCGCTTGGCCCGGTCCGTCGGATTGGGGCCGGTGAGGTCGCCACCGCGCTTGGCGCGCACGGAACAGGTGTCGAGGATCAGGTCGGGGTGGCCGCGCAGCATGCCGACCAGCATGGCGTGGACGCGGGCCAGCAGGCCCGTCTCGGCCCAGCCCGCCAGGCAGCGGCGCAGGGTCGCGCCACTGGCCTGGTCGGCCGTGGCGGTCAGGCTGCGCCACGGCGTGCCCTCGCGCAAGAACCGGCGCAGGGTGGCCAGCACACGAACGGTTGCGGTAGGCGGGTGACCGCGCCCACGATGACGCGGCCGCCCACACGCGTCGATCACTGTCGCGATGAGATGCAAAATTCTGATGTCCAAGGCCGTTATCCATGTCTGTCACTCTAAATATGGGCAGCGGCAGAGCAGGCCGGGCGGTCAGGCATCTCAACCAGAGGTAATTGTGAAAACCGCCTCTAAGGAACTCAGCGCCGTTCTGATAAGTCCGCACCCTAACGTCATAGGTCTCAAGCTCACCATCCATCAGTTTCTTGTTATGACGGATTGACGGGTTGAAGCTGGGTGTGATGCAACGATACTGCGTTCGCTCTGACGTGGGATCGCGCCATGGCACAAGTGAACGGGATCGTGGTTTGGACGGAAGGCATCAAATCGGAGCTGGCAAAGCGGCTGCCAAAGCAGCGCAAGACGCAGCGGGACAAGCTGGCGATTCTGGTGGCGACCATGCTGCACGTGCGCAGCGCCAATTTGGTGGAGCTGGCGGCTGGGCTGCCTCGGGAATCCGATCGCTGGGACATGGGATATCAATGGATTTCCCGGTTTTTAGCCAATGACTTGGTGTGCTGCGACACGGTTATGGAACCGTTCGCCCGCGAGATCCTGGCCCGGCTGGCCGAGACCGGGGAGCCCATCCCGCTGATCCTCGACCAGACCACGGCCTCCGATCGCCACCAGATCCTGATGCTGAGCGTGCGTTGGGGCGAGCGCGCTCTGCCGCTGGCCTGGCGGGTCGAAGAGACCGAGGGCACCATTGGCTTCGCCACGCAAAAAGAGTTGCTCGCGGTCGTCGCCGGCTGGCTGCCTGCTGATCTGGGGGTGGTTCTGCTCGCTGACCGCTTCTACGGAACCCCCGCGATGATCCGGTGGTGTCGCGATCGGGGATGGGATTATCGGCTGCGGCTCAAGGGCAATCTTCTCGCCCGCTGGGGCGCGACAAAGACCACAACCGGCGGCCTCGCTCTGTCCGGCGGCCACTATTTCGAGGCTGTCGCCCTCACCGGCCAGCGGGTCACGACAAACATCGGCATCATTTGCGATCCTGGACATGCCGAGCCCTGGATCATCGCCATGTCGGCCAAGCCGGGCTATCTGACCACCCTCGATTATGCAGCGCGGTGGGGCATCGAGCCCATGTTCTCCGACTTCAAATCGCGCGGGTTCGGCCTCGAACAGACCCATCTGCGCTACCCCGATCGCCTCTCCCGTCTGATCCTGGTCATGTCTCTCGCCCTCTACTGGGCGGTCTCGACCGGGATGTGGGATCAAGCCAACCACCCACTCCCTGCCGAAAAAAACGATTGGACCGTCAGCCTGCCAAGCTCGCCCGCGGAAAGCTCTCCTGGTTCACGCGCGGCCTCCGGCGCGCCATCAAACTCCTCCTTAAATGCCTCCCGCTCCCAAAGCTCTGGGGATGCCTGCTAAACTGATAGATGCTTAGCGCGTATCGTATGAGTAATGTATTGATGAGAAGCATATCGGCTATATTATTCTAATTAACACAGTAGTACTCAAATAATTG
>DASQYQ010000484.1:0-2583 GCA_035639115.1 Sphingomicrobium sp.
GGATGGCAGAACAGTTTGTGTCTTGATCCGCCGCTTGAACTCTTCGTGCAATCGTTCGATCGCATTGGTGGTGCGTACACTGCGCCATTGGCTCGGCGGCAGTCGGGTGAAGGTGAAGAGGCGGTCGCCAGCTTCCTCCAGGCTGTCGGCAACGGCACGATGCTTCAGCTTCCATTTGCGGATGAAGGCCTTGCGGCGGATCGCGATCTCCTCTGGTGTCGCCGCGTAGATCATGTCGGTGTAGTCTGCGGTGATCTCTTCATGCAGGCGCTCGGGTGCATGCGCCAGCAGGTTCCTGTGCTTGTGAACCGTGCAGCGCTGGACTGGTACGCCGTCCCAAACGGCGGCAATGGCCTTGTCGAGCCCCAGCGCGCCGTCGACGATGAGGAATTCCGGACGCCGCAGCCCGCGAGTGATGAGGTCATCGAGAACTGCGCGCCATGCTTCGGTGCTCTCACCGCCCATGCTCTTGATCGCGAGCAGCACTTTCTGGCCATCGGCGCGCACGCCGAGAACGACGAGCAGCGAGATCGTGGTCGCTTTGCGGTCGAGCCGCACTCGCACCACCGTGCCGTCGAGAATGAGCCGCACGATCGGCTCCCCGGCCAATGAACGGGTGTTCCAGGCATCCCAGTCGCTCTTCACCTTGCGCCAGGTCCGGCTCACCGTGTCCTTGCCGACCGTTCCGCCGAACAAGGCTGCCAGCGCCCGACGGACCCGCCGCGTGTTGGTGCCGGCCAGATAAGTGCTCGCGATCAGCGCGTCGGCGGCAAGCGTGCGCCGCTGATAGGCCCGCAGCGCCTGGCTCTTCCATTCCGTCGTCTTGCCTTCAGGGGTGTTCAGTCGGGCGCGCGGCACCGCGATCTCGATCGGACCGAACGTTCCTGTCAGCGACCGCGTCCGGCTGCCGTGGCGGTGGCCCGCAGCGGCCGCGCTTTCTTCCTTGCCGGCTAACCGCCTTCGACCGTAACGCGGGCGTGCCAGCACAGCGTCGAGTTCGCCTCGGATCAGTTCTTCGATGAACTCATGTGCCCGAGCCCGCACTTCGGTCTCGATCGGATCAAACCAGTTGTCGAAAACACCAACAGCCATCTCGGCTGCAGGCTGCGAAGAATCAGGCTTCGTGGTAATGCTCGTCATGGCGTGGTCTCCAGTCCGACGCTTCAACGCCGGATGATTCGAGGTTGAACACCCCGGAGACTACGCCAACCTCAATTCCCACCAACTCCGCGACGGCACCTGTCTACACCCACCTTGAACCCATTCCGCCTCACCTTTCCTCACTTCCTTCTCCCACAGCCCGAAATCCTCTAGAGCGGGATGAGGTTAGATTGAATCGATTGAGGATTCCCAAATCAGATCGGTTCTGATTCAACATGCTGGCTGAGAAGGAGGTCAGCATGGATGGGTCGAGCGTACTCCAATGATCTACGTAAGCCGTTGGTTAGGGCCGTCGTTAAAGGTGGCTTATCGTGCCATCAGGCGGCGGCGCAATTTGATGTGGCCATCAGCACAGCGATCAACTGGGTGCGGCGCTTCCGCGAGACCGGCAGCGTCGAGCCGGACCAGATCGGAGGCTACCGCCCGAAGAAGATCTCGGGAGCTCATCGCGATTGGCTGATGCGACGGTGTCGGACGGCGGATTTCACCTTGCGGGGGCTGGTGGCTGAGCTCGCCGAGCGCGGGCTGAAGGTCGACTACAAAACGATGTGGGAGTTCGTCCACGCCGAGAAGCTCAGTTACAAAAAAAGACGCTGATTGCCGCTGAGCAGGATCGGCCAGACGTTGCCCGTCGACGGGCACAATGGACCAGATATCAGGGCCAGATCGACCCCTCCCGCCTGGTGTTCATCGACGAAACCTGGACAAAGACCAATATGGCGCCGCTACGGGGCTGGGCGCAGCGCGGCCAGCGCATCAGAGCCAAGGTACCGCATGGCCGCTGGCAGACCATGACCTTTCTGGCTGCCTTGCGCCACGATCGCGTCACCGCTCCTTGGCTGATTGACGGGCCGATCAACGGAGTTACTTTCCAGCTCTATGTCGAGAAGGTGTTGGTCCCGACGCTACGCCCAGGCGACATTGTCATCATGGACAATCTCGGCTCGCACAAGGGCAAGGTTGTACGCCGAGCCATTCGCGCAGCCGGCGCCCGACTCTTCTACTTGCCAAAATACTCGCCCGACTTGAACCCGATCGAGCAGTTCTTCGCCAAGCTTAAACACTGGCTCCGCAAAGCCGCGCAGCGAACCGTCGACACCGTCTACCACGCAATCGGTCCGATCCTCGGCAACATCACATCAGCCGAATGTGCAAACTATTTCGCTAACGCAGGATACGATCATGCCTAACCCCATCCCGCTCTAACCGATCGGGAACTCTCCGATATTGGTATCACGCGCGAAGAGTCCGAAGTAGATCGCTTTGTAATGCCGGTTACGGAAATCGAGTTGCTCGCCGCCGCAAATCGCGTGCTCTTGCCCCCTTTTTGAACAGGCGAACGCAACTCTCAATCTAACCAATATGGCTTGGCGATGTTGAAGGAGGGCACTGTGGGACAAAGCTTGGATGGCCACGTTGCGG
>DASQYQ010000485.1:0-3369 GCA_035639115.1 Sphingomicrobium sp.
GAGCGCATCCGGCGCAAGAGCGAAGCCGCGCTGCTGTCGCGTTCGCGGCGATCGCGGCGGGCTACTTCCAAAGCTGCAGCGACTTGATCCCCGACCGCAGCTGAGGGTCGTCCTCGGTACGGCTCACGATCCGCTGCACGAGCTTCCAGCCGCGCCGAACGCGGCCCTTGCGCCACAAATCGCTGACCCAGAACCGTCCCGACCAGTCATGGCCGTCCAGCGTCGCCTCAAGCTCGAGCGGTGAGGTGAACAGGGCGACGGAGCCCCAGTCGCGGACGTAAACTTCGCCGAACCGATAGGCGGAGCAATGATAGCGCTTGCTGACTGCTTCCAGCCAACTCGGCCGGTCGAGGATCGCCGGCGGTTTGGTGCCGGTCAGAAGGATGAAATCCTTCGCAGTGAGCGCCTTCATTTCCTTGCCGTCGCGCCGCACCCACGCCCGCATCCAGCGGTTCTCGAAGGTTTCGATGAGGGCGGTGACGTCGGCCATGGACGTCACCTAAAGCCATAGCGCCGACGTGCAAGCCGGCCCGGATCAGGCCGGCTCTGTCGCCTTTTGCGGCGCAGAACGCGCGAACATCCTGGGGTCGTACTGGGCGCGGGTCGAGATCGCGATCCGGTTCCAACTGTTGATCTGCACCACGGCCAGGATCAGCCATCCGACCTCGTGATCGCTGAAGTGGCGCTTCAGCTCGTCAAACGCCTCTCGCGACGCGTGCTTCTCGGCGATGAGGGTCACCTCATCGGTCCAGGCAAGCGCCGCCCGCTCCTTGTCCGTGAAGAGCGGAGATTCGTGCCAGCCGTCGAGCGCGGTGATTCGCGTGACCTGCTCGCCGTGCTTCAGGGCTTCGTCGGTGTGCATCGCGAGGCAATAAGCGCAGCCGTTGATCTGCGACGCACGAAGCTTGATCAAATGATAGAGCACAAGGTCGACATTCTGGGCGATCAGGCCCTCCATCTGGAGCAGGTGGCGATAGGCTTCCTGCGGCATTTCGTTGAGCTGGAAACGCGGTGCTTCAACCATGCTGGATCTCCCTCATGTCGGCTGCTCTACGGCTGAAGTAAGCGGAGGGCTCTGCGCTTCAAGGCGTTTGCCGCGAAGCGCCAGAAAGGCAGGCTGAACGTATCGACGTTCCTATGCGCCCATTCGGGCCGGCGCGGCGCCTCGGCTCGTGGTGAGATAGCCGAGCACGATCGCGATGAGCAGGAGCGCCGGAACGTCGCCATAGAGATGGCCCTTCATCATCGGATTGCGAAACGCTTCCCAGGCCATGATGACGGCGTGGACGACGCTCGACCAGATGACGAAGCGGATTAGCGACATGTTCGCGGCGGGGTCTCTCGAAGCGAGGATCATGAACACGCCGAGCGTCGCGTAGACGCCGACGATCATCATGAAATAGTCGTTCGAAGCCGGCGGCCCGTCGTGCCAGGCCCAGCCGGACGGCCAGACCATCGACAGCGGAGCGATCAGGCAGAAAGCGAGACCGAAGACGATAAGGGCCCATGACAAGGGCTTGGTGTTAGGCATGGTTTTTTCCCCTTCCATGCGACGGACCAGCTGGTCACGAGACGCGGCCGCCGACCTTCGAGGAAATAACATTTCGTAGGCGAAATGTCCTCATCAGATCCTGGTCGGCGCTACAGCTCCTCTTCGAGGCTCGAGAAGTCGGGAAAGCCGAGCTCGGGGGCGATCCTTTCGGCCCACAGCTCGTTGATGCGCTCGGCGATCGCGCGCGGAAGCTCGTCGGAGTGGCTGCCGTCGCTCGCGCGGACCTTGGCGCTGTCGCTGCCGCTCGGAAGGCCGCCTTTGGTCTCCGACAGTTCGCGCATAAGTGCGTCGTCGAACTGGTGCTTGTGCGCCAGCATGTAGGGCCGGCTCGTTCGTTCGAGCGTCAGCTCAAGCAACTCGTCGTCAAGCGGGATACCCGCAAATTCAGCGAGGCGGCGGATGTGAAGCGCAGGGTCGGCGACGATCTTGCGATAGGAGAGGAGCAGCACGTTGGGCTCGTCGCGCACCGCCCACCAGCCGAGCAGATGGTCGAAATAGCCTTCGCCCTCCGCGCCGCGGCCGCGAATCCAGCCGTCGAAGAAATCCTCGATCGGGACCGCGCCAGGTTCCAGGAACCAGCCTTCCATGAACCGGAACATGGAAACGAACGCGTCATTTGGGTCGCGCAGCGGAACGACGTAGCGAGCGCCCTTTGGAACGCTCTTGTAGCCGAGGTGGCTCTTGAACCCGCGCGGCTCGGCGCGTTGCGGCGCGTTGAGGTCTATCCCCAGCAAGGGCGACATCTCGATCCAGGGAACGACGCTCGAGATGTCGTCGAAATCCGTGTCGCCGCGAGTGCGCAAGGTGTGGAACGCCTGCTGGGTCATGGTCGTGCCGCACTTGCCGTAGGGTGAGATGATGATGTCGGTCGGCCTGGTGACGAACGGCGGCGCGGCATCGCGCGCGGCCATTGCCGCTTCGCTGAACTCCCGCTGCCCGGCGCGGAACTCTTCCATGCTTCGCGCACGGTGCTTGACTTCGATCACTGCCATTGGCGCCCCCGCCCGGCGACCGTGTGTACGGCATTTGCGAACGCTTGTCAGGACGGCTCCGAGCGTTAGTCTTTCGATGGTCCGGAACTGGGGGATTTGTAATGACGAAGCGTCCGCTTTCACTGACCATTATTGCCTGGGTGCTGATCGTTCTAGGGCTGTTCGGCCTCTACGGTGCTCTAACCCTTGGATCGAACCCGATGGCCGCGAAGATGCTCGAGCAATCGCCGGTGCCGCTCGTGGTCAACCAAGTCTGGAGCGTGATCGGCTGCCTGGTCGGCTTCATCGTCGCTTACGGCATCTTCAAGGCGCAGCCCTGGTCGCGGGTGCTGTACGTCGTCTGGAGCCTCATCCAGATCGTCGTTGGACTCTACATTTCCCCGATGAAGTCGCTGCTGGTCTTCAGCTTCATCGTGCTGGTCGTGATCTCCATTTTCCTCTTCAGTGAAAAGGCCAACGACTATTTCTCAGCGCGCGGGTTCATGCTCCGCCGCGAAGCCGAACGCTGAGGCGGGCCTCAAGCCTCCTCTTCTTCATTGTCGGCGGCTGGATTTTGATGGTCGAACCTCTTCGGCTTCGTGCATTTTATGCCCGACGAGAGGCTGATCAGCTTGTTCATCATGCTGTTCAGCCTGGCTCTGGCGGCCGTTCCGCTGGCGATTGGGACGTCGCTTAGTCCGGGTGAACGAAGCCGGGAGCTCGGAATGACGCAGACGAGTAACCTGTAGGTAAGTCCTTGAGCGTACATTGCCGCACGTGATCAAGACGTCGAAAATCCGCCGCAGGAGCGCCGATCTGCAGCCAGTGGCGCGCCCGTCACGAATC
>DASQYQ010000486.1:0-5310 GCA_035639115.1 Sphingomicrobium sp.
CCCATCGCGCCGACAACGGCTTCGTGCTCGGTCGCGCTGCCCGTGAAGGCGACGCTGCCGCCCTTCAGCCCGATCGCTTCTTCAAGGCGCTTGCGTGCGACCTCGATCGCAGCCTCAGCTTCATTGCCCCAGCGAGACGGCGAGTGCGGATTGGCGAACTTCTCCTCGATCCATGGCAGCATCGCTTTCGCCACTTCGGGCGCGACGGGCGTCGTTGCCTGATAGTCGAGGTAGATCATGCGGCCTGGGCCTTTGCATGGTTCCTGATCTTCCGCCACTCGGCGAGGAATCGGTCTACGTCCGCCTCGCTCGTCGACGGGCCGAAGCTCACGCGGATCACCGTCGAGGCGATCTCTTCGGGCATGCCCATCGCGGAGAGGACGCGGCTCGGCTTCATGCTTCCGGACGAGCAGGCACTCCCGGCGGACACCGAAATACCTGCCAGGTCGAGCTGGATGAGCTGGTTCGCGCTGGAAACGCCCGGCATGGCATAAGCGGCAATCGTCGCGATCCGCGGCGCTCCCGAAGCGATGACGAGGCCGCCTTCGGAGGAGATTTCACTCTCCAGGCGCTGACGGAGCCCCGCGAGGCGCGGCATGGCCTCGGCAAAGGCGCGACAGCGCAGTGCGGCTGCCATTCCGACGATGCCCGGAAGGTTCTCGGTTCCACGGCGATAGCCGCGTTCCTGTCCGCCGCTTGGGAGCAAGGTGGAGAGATCCTTGGCCAGCAACGCGCCTGAGCCCGGGGCGCCTCCGAACTTCTGGCTGGTGATGGCGATGAAATCGGCATCGGGAAGCGATATCTTCCCGGCTGCCTGCGCGCAGTCCGCGAGCAACAGCGAGCCTGAGCTGCGCACGGTGTCGTAGATTCGGTCCAGCGGCTGAATCACGCCAGTTTCGTTGTTGACGAGCTGCACCGCAACCAGAGCGGCCTCGTCCCCCAGCGCTGCCTCCAGCGCATTGAGGTCGATGAGGCCGTTCGCGTCGACGGCGAGCTCCACTGCCGACGGTCCCATCGCGCCGACAACGGCTTCGTGCTCGGTCGCGCCGACGATTCGCGGGCTGGACTTCACTCGAGTGCATGCGATCTGGATCGCCTCGCTGCCCCCCGAAGTCAGGATGACGTCATGACGCCACCTAAGCGTCTCGGCGATTGTCCGCCTCGCCTCCTCGAGGACGGCGCGCGCCCGCCGGCCGTCAGCATGAGGCGAGCTTGGATTGCCCGGCTGCTCGAGAGCGCGCGCAATCGCCTCGGCTGCCTCGGGGAGCACCGGAGTAATTGCGGCATGGTCAAGGTACAGACGGTCTGGCGTCGTCAAAAGCGGTGGATTCCTGCCGATTGCCAGTTGAACGCGCGCCCCTATATAGGACTGGACGCCGCGGCGCACCCGCAGGCAACCGACATTTTCATTCGCGAGCTTTCACCGCCGATGCCCGAAGTTATCTTTCCCGGCCCCGAGGGACGTCTCGAAGGCCGATTTCATCCAGGTACCCGCCCACGCGCGCCGGTCGCGCTGATTCTCCACTCCCACCCGCAGGCCGGCGGGACGATGAACAACAAGATCGTCCAGCTGCTCTACCAAACCTTCGTGAAGCGCGGCTTTGCGACGCTCCGGTTCAACTTCCGCGGAGTCGGCAAGAGCCAAGGCGTGTTCGACAATGGCATCGGCGAGCTGTCCGATGCGGCCTCGGCGCTCGACTGGGTACAGTCCATCCATCCGGAGGCCGAGACGACCTGGGTCGCCGGCGTCAGCTTCGGTGCCTGGATTGGAATGCAGCTGCTGATGCGCCGTCCGGAAATCCGAGGCTTCATCTCGATCGCGCCGCCGGCGAACATGTACGACTTTAGCTTCCTCGCCCCCTGCCCGTCCTCGGGGATCATCGTCCAGGGCGAGGCGGACGAGGTCGTCACCCCGAGCGCGGTCCAGAAGCTCGTCGACAAGCTGAGGACCCAGCGGCACATCACGATTCATCATGACCTGATCCCCGGAGCGAACCACTTCTTCGCCAACGAGCTGGATCAGCTGATGAAGTCGGTGGACGACTATCTCGACATGCGGCTCGCGACCGATCCGGTGAAGCCGGCTATACCGTCCAGATCATCACGTTCATGACGATGACAAGCGCGGCGACGATCATCAAAATGCCTTTGCCGCGGGTCTGACGGACCGTCGCGAGCTTCGCGCCGCCAAGCACGAGCAGGAAGGCGGCGATCATCGCCACGGTCATCGCCACTGATCCCAAGCCCTGCATTTCGTTCCCTAGCTTCACAAAGACTTAACCAAGATCAGTCCACATTGGCAGTCATGCCCAGTGGGGAACAGCAGGCGCGCCTCGAGGAGGCGTTCGAGCGGATCGAGGAGACCATCCTGCCGTGCATCGCAATGATGCTCGACACGCTGCTCGATGCGTCCGAGTCGGTCGCGGAAGGCGAGCGCCGGTTCCTCGTGGGCGAGCTTCGGACCCTGGCGGCCGAGCTCGAGGAGCTGACCCAGGCGGTCGAGAAATCGAGCCCCGCCCATGTCGAACCAGGCGAGTATAAAGCGCGCAACGTCGGCTAGATCTCGCCCCTGACGATCCGCGCATGAAGCGCCGGATCGATATTTCCTCCCGAAAGAACGACGACGGTATCCTCTAGTGGCGACACCTTCGCTGCGAGTAGCGCTGCCAATGCGACGGCGCCGCCCGGCTCGACGACAAGCTCGTGTCGTTCCCATGCAAAGCGCACTGCTTCCGCTGCCTCGGCGTCGGTCACTGACAGCGCGGTCGCATCACGATCGCGGAGGATCCCGAACGTGATTGGCGACACCCGCGGCGTCTGAAGCGCGTCACAGAAGCTCTTGGGGGCGTCCGCGGCTACGGGCACGATCTCGCCCAGCTCCATCGACCGGGCCATATCGTCCCAGCCCTCCGGCTCGACGACGACAATCTCCGCTTCAGGCACTGCCAGAGCGATTCCGGATGCGAGCCCTCCACCGCCGCAGGGAGCGATAATGCGCTTCGGAGCTCGTCCGAGCTGCGCGACAATTTCGAGCCCCGCAGTGCCCTGGCCGGCGACGATCGCCGGATCGTCGAAGCTCGGGACCACAGTCGCGCCGGTTTCGTCGGAAATGCGCGCCGCGATCGCTTCGCGGTTGTCGTTGCGGCGGTCGTAGAAGATGATCTCGGCACCTTCGCAGCGAGTGCCTTCGACCTTCACCTGCGGAGCGTCCGACGGCATCACGATAATCGCTCGGATGCCGAGGCGCCTTGCCGCGATCGCCACGCCGCGCGCGTGATTGCCTGAGGAGAAGGCCACAACGCCGCGCTGCCGCTCCTCGGGCGAGAGTTGCAGGAGGCGGTTCGTCGCGCCCCTCAGCTTGAATGCGCCGCCCGTCTGGAGGCACTCGCATTTGAGCCAGACTCGTCCGCCGCCGACTTCGCTCTCGAGCAGCGGCGTTCGCTGGACGAGGCCGCGGATACGGTCGGCGGCTTCGAGGACGTCTTCGCGGCTCACGATGGCCGCCGCAGCTAACTGGTTGATAATTCACCCTTTCGATTAGCCGTTGCAGAACAGCGACATATGGCGTTCGATTCCCGAGTCCGAGACCAAAAAATCTTTACAGCCGTTAGTCACACACATATATCGCGCCCCCGCTGCCCCATGGGACTTCCAACCGCAAGGCAGCTCTTTGTTGAAACTGTACCGTTGGAGGTCCCTTGAGTTGCACAAGCCAAATCGCGCGCTGGGGCTAGCCGCCGCCCCAACCGGTAGCCGGGGGGCTATCGATATCGCCAAGCTCCGACCGGTCCAGCCGGTTACGCTGCTGCGTCCGCACGCTGCGCGGCGCGCTGCCCGCTTCTTCGTCGAGAAATTCCCGGGCCGCTCGCTCTATGCGGTCAAGGCGAACCCGTCGCCCGACCTACTGCGGATCCTGTGGGACGCCGGAGTGACTCACTATGACGTCGCGTCCATTGGCGAGATCCGCTTCGTTCACGAAACGCTTGCCGAAGCCGTGCTTTGCTTCATGCACCCGGTGAAGGCCGAGGAGGCGATCGCCGAGGCCTATTTCGACCATGGCGTTCGCACCTTCAGCCTCGACACCATCGAGGAGCTCGAGAAGATCGTCCGGGCGACCTCGAAGGACGGCGTTGCCGCGGCCGATCTCAACCTGCTCGTTCGAATCCGGGTCAGCTCCGACCACGCCAAGCTCAGCCTGGCATCGAAATTCGGTGCCGAGCCGGCGGACGTGAAGCAGCTTTTGATCTCCACTCGCCAGGCGGCAGATGCCCTCGGCATCTGCTTCCACGTCGGAAGCCAGGCGATGACTCCGGCGGCTTATGCGGAAGCCATGGCACGCGTCCGAACGGCGATCGTCGAGGCTGCGGTTACGGTCGACATCGTCGATGTCGGCGGAGGTTTCCCCTCCTCCTATCCTGGAATGGAGCCGCCGCCGCTCGAGACCTATTTCGCGGTGATCCACCAGGCGTTCGAAGCGCTGCCGATCAGCTATTCGGCTGAGCTGTGGTGCGAGCCCGGCCGCGCGCTGTGCGCCGAATATGCGAGCGTGCTGGTGCGCGTCGAGAAGCGTCGGAGCGACGAGCTCTACATCAACGATGGCGCTTATGGCGCGCTGTTCGACGCCGCGCACATCGGCTGGCGCTATCCCGTCCGGCTCGTTCGCGACGAGGAATCGCACGTCCGTCCGATGGCATTCAGCTTCTATGGGCCGACCTGCGACGACCTCGATCGCATGGCCGGGCCGTTCGATCTCTCGGCGGATGTGGGTGTCGGCGACTATATCGAGATCGGAATGCTCGGCGCCTATGGCTGCGCGATGCGCACCCAGTTCAATGGCTTCGGCGTCGTCGATTCCGCGGTCGTCGATGATGAGCCGATGGCGAGCCTCTACGGAGCAAGCGCTCCGAAGCGCTCGAACGTCGTGAAGCTTTAGAAATCTCCCCCCTGCCGCTTGCGGGAGGGGGTCGGGGGGTGGGGCTGTCCCCTCCCGTAAACCGAATGACATGCCCAATCGCAATCCTGCCTCGGCAGGTTTACAGGCCCACCCCTAGCCCCTCCCGCCCGCGGGAGAGGAAGCTTGGAGCATGAAATGGAAGCTGACACTCTGAAGAAGGTCCAGGACGCCGAGCGGATCAACGACACCCGCAAGGCGGAGCTGCTCTCGACCCCGATCGAGCATATCGACATCACGAAGTTCGATGCCCGTCCAATCATCGACGCGATGGGCCATATGAGCTTCACGAGCCGCGACCTGGCTCGCGCGACCGGCATCTACAACAGGATGCTTCAGGACAAGGACTGCTCGATCAT
>DASQYQ010000487.1:0-4912 GCA_035639115.1 Sphingomicrobium sp.
CGATCAAGCCATTGTCAGCCCATTTCACGACCGCCGGGACCAGTATTCCACCCTCGAAGCGGACGTGGACCTTCGCTCCCGGCACAAGGTCGGCGACCTTGTCGCCCATCAAGCCGCCCTCGGAAATGTTATGGATCGCAAAGGTGCTAGGCGCTCCGTCGACCAGCAGCTTAAGCTTGCGACGCTTGGCGGGAATCCTCTGAAAATGCCGCTGGTCCGCAGATTCGGACACATCCCGTTTCCGGGGCATCGCCACGAATGCCTCTTGCCGGTACGTCTCCGCGAGCGGCACTGCGGTCCCGCAAAAACCGCACTCGGCGCTCATTCGTCCGATGTACCAATGGGATCGGCCGCACCCCGGACAATGATTTGCCTCGTTCGTGCGATAAACGATGTGATGCCCGCGCTTTGCGAGGGCCGCCGCAAATGACGGCGCGGCGCGTTCGTAGAATAGCACGTCCGACATATTCGTCGCGCTCCCATTAGCGTCAAAAGACCAATGCAAGAATCTATGGGCGACAAATTGCCGAGTAGTTACCAGCGGCAGCTTCTGCCGAACTGGGGCCTAATCCACCTCGAGCGCGCAGCTTTAACACAAAAGTCATTTGATCCCGGCCGCCGTCCGCGAGAGGATAAGCGGCATGCAGCTCGCGTAGCGCAAAAGGGGGCACGCCGATGGAACTTCACATGCCACATATTCCGCATCCCCACCTCGAGAAGCGGAAGGAAGCGTTCCTCAAGGCGAAGGAGGAAGCCGCCGGGTTCAACAGCAAGCTTGCGGTGCAAATCACCAACATCGTCGGGACGATGTGGTGCGCCTATGCGTTCGCGGCACTCGCGCTGATCAGCCTGCCGGAGGCCGTCAGGGCCGGCACTGCAACCCTGGTCGCATGGTTCGCGCAGACCTTCCTCCAGCTCGTGCTCTTGTCGATCATCATGGTCGGTCAGAAGGTCGCGGCCGAGAAGTCAGACAAGCAGCTCGAGCAAACATTCTATGACGCGGAAGCGCTGCTCCAGCTCAGCGACGAAATGCACAAGCTCATGAAGCAGAATGTGCACCTGACCGAGCAGATCAACGTGCTGCTAAGACAGAACACCGAGCTGACCGAGCAGATCAACAAGCTCATCTGCAAGACCGGCGAAGACTAAGCCCGCGGGTTTCAGGGGATCGTCTCGAACAATCGCGCGATCCACGAGACATTGTAGACTAGGAAGAGCAGGGCGACTGCAGCCTGCACGCTCCTGCGCGGGGTGACGATCGCCAGCAGCGCCAAGGCATCGCTGACGACTATCGAGATCCAATATTCGCTACCCAGGCTAGCGAGATGCGCGCGGCCCTTCAGTGCGCTGTCGATGGGATCGATGGTGAATCCGATTATCTGAAGCGCGAAGAACCAGCCTCTCCGCGCGATGAAATAATCCTCGTAGGAAGAGAATGCTGCCATCTGTCTCGGAAACAGCACGGCCGCCGACATGTAGGTGACGAAGGCATAGCCGAGCACGAATATGTAAATGGCGAACGTCCATTGCTGGACGCCGTGCAGCATATATTCGAACCACCACCAAAAGACCGAAGTCAGGCACATGTAGGCCACCCACACGAGGTGGACCCACCAGATCTTTTCCCGCTCCTCGATGAGCCCCGCAATGCCCTGCATCAGATGCGTGAGCGCGAGTCCGATGATGACTCCGGCGAGGGTCATCACATAATCGAACATTGCTGAAGCACCCCCTTTTGGGCCGAGCCTAACAAAGCATCGGGCCTTCGCGAAGCGCGCTCAGCGCGCCGCGGCTCGCACTTGCATCATCAGCTGCAGGGGACGGCCCTCATTGTCCTCGAACGCCGCCATCCATTCCTCGGTCCCGTCCTCGTGGCGATGGATGAGATGCGGCGCGTTGATGAAATTGACTCCGCGCGACTCCAGCTCCGCCTTTGATGCATGGATGTCGGGGACGCGTAGATAGAGGATGGATTCGGAGGCGACGTCGCCTTCCTCCTCGGTCAGCATCAGCCGGACTCCAGCGAGATCGTAGAAGGCGAGGTTGCCGAAACTATAGAGCTCGGGAAGGCCGAGCACATCGCGGTACCAGGCGTGCGATTCGGCGAACCTTTTGGTCGTTCTCGCCACTTGCCCCAGCATTACGTAGCTGTCGCTCGAACCCTGTGCGTTCATGGCCGATCTCCTGAACTCATCCAGCGCCGTACCCTTGGCGACTCCGTCCCATCGGCGCAGCTCGACGCGGCTCTTGAAGCCGAGTTTCGAGAGCGCGTTGCCGACGTGGAACTTTACCGCGTCGAGGCTGACTCCCATCCGCTCGGCGATGCGGCGGTTGGTCATGCCGTGCCGCACCTGCTCGGCGACCTTCCACTCGGCAGGCGTCAGCAGGTCATCGTGCCGCGGTCGTCCGGGTCCGCTGGTCATGACGCGAATCCTACCCGCGCCCCACGCGAATTACCCTACCCGCTGTTGGCGAGGCCGGGAGGAGAGGCCCAGGCGCTAGTGCGGAATGGCGCCGAGCAGATCCCCGATCCCCATGCCGTGGCGCTTCTTCGGCTGCGGCTGCTGAGGTTGCGTCTGCTGTGATGGCTCGTCGTTCGTCGCATAGCCGCCGTCATCGCCGCTTGTGCCCATGTTCCCCATGCCGCGCATCAGCATGGCGGTCGTCTTGTACCGCACTCGAGCGGTCCAGGTCGGGTCCTTCGGCTTGTCGGAGAAAGTGGCCTGCGGACCATAGCCGATCATCATCACCATGCCCTGCGGCACCGCCCGCGAGACTTCAGCGGGGAGCATGCATTCGCGGGTGCTCGGCGCGAGCGCGGCCCCGCGCGCGACGAGCGTCCGTGCCTCGCCTGGAGTTTGATAGTCGAACGAGGGTGTGAGCGAAGCCGACTCGGCCGAGGTCCAGATGATAATGTCGCCGCCTCCCATGCCGCCACCGAACAGTGCCAGCGCATATCCGGTCGCCTGCGCTGCCGGGGTCCAGTCGAGCCGCTCGGCGCCGGACGGCAGCGAACCCCCCTCGCGAAGGCCCAGTCCGGGCATGAAGTCTTCTCCCTGGCCGAGCGTGAAGGCGATCGCGGGCGAGTAATTGCCCTCGACCCGGTGAGCGCCGACCAGTGACGCGGACGTTGGGACGAGTCGCGAATCCTTGTTGTTCGGCCATTCACCGAACATTGCCGAATTTTCCGCACTGGGCGCGCGCATGGCCATTCGGCCCATCGCGCGGCCCATCCGCGAGAGAGCCTCGAGCCCGGGAGGGATCTGGCCGGCCGCGACCTTGGCGAAGTCGATCACCATAGGCGCGGCCGCATGTTCGCCGCAGCCCCAGTAGATCAGCATCCGCCCCTTGGGCTTCTCGTACTGGCCCGGCTCTCCGCCGCCATCGCCACTCGGCTCCTGCATTCGTTGGGGAGAAACCAGGGGAAGGCTCGGACCCATGTCCATGCCGGAGGGAATGAAGTGATTGGCTTCCGGCGCGCCCGTAGGCCTGTTCCTCGACGAGAGCCTGAGGTTCAGCATGTGCCCGACAGCCGAGCCGCCGCCGTTCATCATCGCCATCATCGCGGCGGGGTTTGGACGTCCGCCTCCCATCATCGCGGCTCCGAAGCCGCTCGTGGTCGACACGTCCATCCAATAATTTGCGATCGGCGGCGGAGGGCTGTCCTTCTTCGCCGGTGCCGCCCCAATCAACACGGCCGCGCTCAAGCCAGCCGCCAGCACGCTCACCTTCCTCATCGATGCACCCCCTGTGTCGAGCGGCCCACCCTCGGCCGCTCGTCTCGAATGTAAACTGCGTTAGTCCAACTGGGTCAAATGAAACGGCGCTTTGTGCGATGGCCGCTCTGTCGCACGAATGCGCAGCCTAATCAGTGATGTGCCGGAGGCGCGGAATAGGGCTGGGTTCCGCCGAGCTGCATCACCAGCTTCCTGTATGCATCGAGATAAGCAAGGACGATGATCTGGCCGATCGCCGTGTTCTGATAACCATAGCCTCCAGCAGCAGCGAAGCCGCCCCACCAGCCTGCGCCGCCGCCCGCGCCGAAGCTGACGTCGGTTTTGCGCGCATAGCCTTCGGTCAGCGCTTCCTCTTCGGTCGTCCGGGCGTTGACGAGCGACAAAGTCACGTTCGCTTCGCCCTTGTTGACGTTGATGCCGCCGGCGATCGATCCGACAGTGTTTGCCCAGCCATGGGTATGGCCGAGGATTCCCCCGAGCGCGGCACCCATTCCGCCACCGCCCGAATGGGCGTTGCTGCTGACGATGTCGGGCTGGAGGAAATAGTCCGCCGCCTTGACCTGGCCCGCGCCCATGTTCGACCCCTGCTGCAGTTCGCCCTGCTCGGCCAGCGCGCGCTCCATGTTCCGGCTCTGCATCGCACGATCGCGGTTGACCAGCGTGAAGCAACCCGACTGCTGGACGAACACCTTTATGATCGCCTCGGGGCTTCCGAGGTTGAGCTCGCGCCACCATTCCTGGTCGGGCGGCACGATCGCGAGCGTTCCGATCCGATGCGTGCATTGCGGCAGGTCGGCTTCACCGTTCGACTGTTGCTTGTAGCCGGAACTCTGGTCCGCAAATGCGACCGATGAAGTGAGCGCGAGCGCCACGCCCGCGAGAAGCGCATAGCTGGTCATGGTCAAAGCCCCCTTTGACTGGTGCCTTCTCTCTACCAGCGTCGCGAGTGAGTCGGAAGGGTGACAGCGGCGCCTTGACCTAAGTCATTCGGTCAATCCCCAGGTCCGGGAATGGAGTAAGGCCCGCCCTCGTTAGAGAGCGGGCCTCGTTTATCAGAAGAACGGCCGTCCTTCTGACGGTTTGGCCAGTCCACAGGGGGGCGGACCGGCCAACCGGCATGGGGTGGAGGTGTGCCGACTCCCACCCCTGCCTAGGCGTTGCGTGCTTACTCGCCG
>DASQYQ010000488.1:0-6745 GCA_035639115.1 Sphingomicrobium sp.
AGGTTCACAAAACTCCCCGCAACCCCGGTGATTCGAGCGCCGGAGCCTAGGCGCTGGTAGCGGAAGAGCAAACCTGCAAATCGACAAACAGCTGATTTTGTTGGTTAAACTGGGTGAAACCGGATGCTATTGATAAAACTCAAGCGAGGAGCGCGGATGCGTGCGGTCCGCGCTCCTCTAGAGCGATCCGGCTTCACCGGACGTGCTTTGCCCTTGCCGTCCACGGCGAGTCATACTCGATCCGATTGAGGACCCGGAACGCGTTGCTGATGGCGTTCCCGAGCCTGGCTGCACCGCGGGCCAATGCCGCGTTCAGCTCGTTGCGAGCGTCCTGGTAGTGGCGGTCGTAAATCTCGTCGACCATAGTGACCATCCTTTCCTCCTTTGCCGCTGGCGTCAGAGCGCGAGCGGAAATTCGTCGATCCAATCGTTGGCGGGGCTCAAAGCCCGCTCGATGAGCTCGAGCCGATGAGCCGCGTCGAGGGCACGCCAGGCGCGGGCCGTGGAACGCACCGCGTCGACCTTCGCGAGCTGCTCGACAGGGCCATCTTCAATGAACGCACGGATGCTGTGGCCATAAGCCATGGCGTGTCTCCTCAACTGTCGTGGGCCGCCGGCGAGGGGGCTGGGGAGGGGAGGGTCAATCCACCGCCGGCGGCTGAATTCTATGTATGATTCGGCGGCTCGTTTCGCCAATCAAACGCTCGACAGAATCCATAAATCCAGCTTATGAGCAGGGTTGATGAGGAGGCTTCCACCACTCGCTGCAATCCGCGCATTCGAAGCCGCTGCGCGTACCGAGAATTTCACCGCGGCCGCCGCTGAGCTCGGGATGACTCAGGCCGCCGTTTCCTATCAGGTGAAGAGCCTCGAGGAGCGAATGGGGGCACCACTATTCGTCCGTGAAAAGGGGCGGGTTCGGCTGACGGTGCTAGGCACCAGGCTGCTGCCCGCCCTGTCGACGGCCTTCGATACGATCGAAGCAGCTTTCGCGAGCCATCGCGAAGAGGACGAGTCGCTTTTGACGATCACTACGACGCACACGTTCGCCAATACCTGGCTGGCGTGGCGACTTGGTGCCTTCCAGGTCGATCATTCCGACCTCGCCGTGAGGATGACGACCAGCAACGAGCTCGTCGATATGCGCTCGGGCGATGCGGACGTCGCCATCCGCGCCGGGCGTGGCGACTGGGAAGGGATGGAGCATCACGAGCTGTTCAAGTCGAGCTTCACTCCGATGAGCAGCCCTGAATGCGTATCGGAGGCGGAGGCGAAGCTGGGCCGGAGGCTCCTCCCGTCCGACATGCCCCACCAGCATCTAATTAATCCGAGCGACGATTGGTGGCAGCAATGGTTCTCTGACAATGGGGTGCCAGCCGATGACGGCGTCTTCCGCCGCCCCGGCGTCCGGCTCGACAGCCAGGCCGATGAGGGCCACGCCGCGATGGCAGGCCAGGGTTTCGCGCTTTTGACGCCCCTGCTGTGGAAGGGGGACGTAGCTGCGGCACGGCTGACGGTGCCGTTCCCGGATCGCGTGTCTACCCGCGGCTGGGCATATTGGCTGGTCTACCCGAGCGAGCGCCGGATGATCCCGAAAGTGAAGCGTTTCCGCGAGTGGCTCCTGGCCGAGATGAAGCGCGCGCTCGAGGATGCCGCGGGCGGGTGGCCGCAGCCGGTGCCGGTCGCCGCGCAATGAACTAGAAGCTGTGGCGGGCTGCTTCCGCGGTTGCTAGGCAGCGGAAATGGCCGACCAAGACCTTTCTTCCGTCATCGAAACACCGTTCGCCTCTGCCCTTTCGGAGCGCTACCTCGTCTATGCGCTGTCGACGATCACCGCACGTTCGCTGCCCGATGTCCGCGACGGCCTGAAACCTGTCCACAGGCGATTGCTGTGGGCGATGCGGCTGCTTCGGCTCGATCCAGCGGGCGCCTACAAGAAGTCGGCGCGCGTGGTCGGGGACGTCATCGGCAAATATCACCCCCACGGCGACCAGTCCGTCTACGACGCTATGGTTCGACTCGCCCAGGATTTCGCGCTTCGATATCCGCTCGTCGACGGTCAGGGCAATTTCGGAAACATCGACGGAGATAACGCCGCGGCTTACCGCTATACGGAAGCTCGGCTCACGCCGATTGCGATCCAGCTGATGGCGGGGCTCGACGAAGGCACCGTCGATTTTCGCCCGACCTACAATGGCGAGGAAGAAGAACCGGAGGTTTTCCCCGGGCTGTTCCCGAACCTGCTCGCGAACGGCGCCAGCGGAATCGCGGTCGGAATGGCGACATCGATCCCGCCGCATAACCTCGGCGAGCTGGTCGATGCGGCAATCCGACTGATAGACGACCCAAAAGTCGACGATCGAGCCTTGCTCGAAAATGTGAAGGGACCGGACTTCCCGACCGGCGGCGTGCTCGTCGATGACGAGGACACCATCGCTCGCGCTTATGTGAGCGGGCGCGGCGCGTTTCGGCTCCGCGCAAGCATCGAAGTCGAGCGCGAGAAGGGGGGCGGCTGGCACCTCCTAGTGAGCGAAATTCCTTATGGAGTTCCGAAGGCCAAGCTCATCGAGCAGATCGCTCAGCTGATCGCCGACAAGAAGCTTCCGATCCTCGCGGACGTGAAGGACGAGAGCGACGAGAAGGTTCGCCTTATCCTGGAGCCCCGCGCGCGGACGGTCGATCCTGAGCTGTTGCTCGAGAGCCTTTTCCGGCTGACCGATCTCGAGATCCGCTTCCCGCTCAATCTCAACGTGCTCGACGCGACTCGCACCCCGGGGGTGATGAGCCTGAAGGAGGCGCTCGCCGCCTGGCTCGCATTCCAGTTCGAAGTGCTGGTCCGCCGGAGCCAGGTCCGGATCGGCAAGATCGACGAGCGGCTGGAGCTGCTCGATGGATTTCTCGTCGCCTACCTCAATCTCGACCGGGTGATCGAGATCATCCGAACGGAGGACGAGCCGAAGGCCGTGATGATGGAGGAATTCTCGCTTTCGGACCGCCAGGCGGAAGCGATCCTCAACATGCGCCTCCGTTCGTTGCGGCGACTCGAGGAAATGGAGATCGCCAAGGAGCGCGAGGCGCTTGCAAAGGAGCGCGACGATCTCGAGAAGCTGATCGAAAGCCCGGCACGCCAACGAACGCGCATGAAGCGTGACCTGTCGGCGATGAAGGAGAAGTTCGGAGACGAGCGCCGGACGCAGATTGAGGCGGCGGCGGTTGCTCGCGAGATTGACTGGTCGGCGATGATCGAGCGCGAGCCGATCACGGTCATCCTTTCGCAGCGCGGCTGGATCCGGGCAATGAAGGGGCACCTCGCGCTCGAGCAGGTCGGCGAGCTGAAGTGGCGGGAAGGCGACGGGCCGTTCATCCAATTCCACGCGCAAACGACCGACCGGCTTGCGCTGTTTGCGTCCAACGGACGAGTTTACACTCTTGGCGGCGACAAGCTTCCGAGCGCGCGCGGGTTCGGCGAGCCCGTTCGGCTGTTCATCGACCTCGAAGCCGAAGTCGACATCGTTCAGCTCCTGATAGTTCGACCGGAGATGAAGCTGCTGGTCGCGTCATCGGACGGAAGGGGGTTCGTCGCCAGCGGCGAGTCGATCCTCGCCGAAACGCGCAAGGGCAAGCAGCTGGTCAATCTCCGTGCCGGCGCCGCCGTCGCGGTGGTGAGGCCGATTGCCGAGGGTGCCGACACGGTCGCTGTGGTTGGCGAGAACCGGAAGATGGTCGTCTTCCCGCTCTCCGAGCTGCCGGAGCTTGGCCGCGGTCAAGGAGTCATGCTCCAGCGCTATCGCGACGGCGGTCTCAGTGACGCGATCGCGTTGAGGCTCGAGGATGGGCTCAGCTGGGCCCTTGGCGGAGAGAGCGGTCGGGTGCGGACGGAGAGCGACCTGTCGCCGTGGCGAGCAGCCCGAGGTGCCGCTGGACGAATGCCGCCGATCGGTTTCCCGCGCGACAATCGCTTCGATTAGCCGTTAGCGCAATCTGCGTTAACAACTTTGCGCAGAAGCGATTGGATACTTCGAATTAACTCCTCCAGCCCCATAGAAGCCGAATGCCGGCTGCAGCTACCCGGCCGACTGCCACAAGGTACGGTCGGTCGGACAACCTGATCGCAACACCGCACCTCGTTGCAGCGGGCGACAGCGGTTTGCTTGACGCATTGCCGATTGCGGCCGCAGTCGTCGAGCTCGGCAAGGACAGATCTTTCAGCATCGCTGCTCACAACAGCCGCTTCCTCGCCCTTGTCGAACGGTCAAACTGCACCGCCTTGGACTGGAACGACGCGCATTGCCTCAAGAACGGTCCAATTGCGGACCTGCTTCGAAAGTTCTTCGACGGTAGCGACGTCACCGGCGAGCTCGATTTTACCGATGGCGACGGGGTCTCAGCCCAGTTCTACCGGATCAAGCTTGCTCCGCTGCCGAAGCCAAAAGGCTCGGAAGCGCGCTGCCTTCTCAGCGTCGTCGACCGAACCGTCGAGCTGCAGGCCGAACGCACGCTTCGCGCTGAAATGCTTCGCGACAGCCTCACCGGCCTGCCCAATCGCCTCGCTTTCTCTGAAGCAATCGAGAATGCAGGTGAGAAGGTTGCGCGTGACGTCGAGCATGCCGTTCTCGTCGTCGACATGCTTCGCTTCAGCAGAATCAACGAGTCGATGGGCGGCCTCGCCGGTGACGAGTTGCTGATCACCTTCGCGCGACGCCTGATCTTGGCGCTTCGCGCGGGCGATCTATTGGCCCGAACCGGAGGCAATGAGTTCGGAATCCTGGTTTCCCTTCGCCGCGGAGTAGAGGATGCCCTCAAGGCGGCGGAGCGGATCCAGCAGGTAATGGCGACTCCATTCAAGCTGTCTGAGCTCGAGATTCGCGTTGAGTGCGCAATCGGCGTCGCGCTGATGGCCGGCGTCCAGGATCCCGAGGAACTGTTCCGCAACGCCCAGTTTGCGGTGAAGCAGGCCAAGGTCGCCGGCCGGCCGCAGGTCTACGAACCCAAGCAGGCAACCGAGGCTCGCCGCCGCTTCTCTATCGAAACCGAGCTTCGTCGCGCGCTCGACAAGGACCAGCTGGAGCTATTCTACCAGCCGCTGATCAACTTGAAGACGGGCGAAGTGGCCGGGTTCGAGGCGCTCGCCCGATGGACCCATGAGGAGCGCGGCGAGATCAGCCCGACCGAGTTCATCCCGGTCGCCGAGGAATCCGGCCTCATCCTCCAGCTCGGACGCTGGGCGATGGCTACGGCAACTCACACGCTCGCCGAGTGGGACCGCAAGGCTGGCGAGAGCCTGCCGTTCTACGTCGGGGTCAATCTTTCCGCCATTCAGGTCGCTCGCGACGATATTGCAGCCGTCGTTGCGAGCGCCCTGAAGTCGAGCGGCCTGACCGGAAATCGCCTGACGCTCGAATTGACCGAAAGCTCGATCGTCCAGGACCCGGTGCGAGCGACGCGCGTGTTCGATGCCTTGAAGGCACTCGATGCGACGGTCGCGATGGACGATTTCGGGACCGGCTATTCGAGCCTCGCCTACTTGCAACGCTTGCCGATCGACGTGCTCAAGATCGACAAGAGCTTCGTCTGTGGGATGATGGTCGATCCGGACGCTGTGGCGATCGTCCGCGCGGTGCTCAGCCTTGCCGAAGCGCTCGGAATGTCGACCACTGCTGAAGGCATCGAGACGGTCGAGCTTGCAACCACGCTTGCGACTCTCGGCTGCGCCTCCGGGCAGGGATTCTATTTCGCTCGGCCTCTCCCTGCGGATGCTGCCCTCGAATATTGGAAGTCGCGCCGCCGCTAGGCCGCGAGGAGGTCCGAATAAGCTGCGACGCGCCGGCTTCGGGCCGCCGCCCTGAATGTTTTCCTGATGCTTCGAACCAGCGGGGGGTGGCGGCAATCCGGCGGGTGGACGCCGATGCGGAGCACCTCGATCGGCGCGCGCCGAAGCGCCGCCGCCGCGACGAGTGAAGAGGCAAGCCGAAGCCGTGTGCGGCTTGCCCAGGTGATCACCGGTCCATTTGCAAGCTGCCCGCCCTTTGCCGGCGACCAGACGTGCAGATGATCCTCGGCAATTGGAATCGCGCAATGCTCTAGTGCGGCGCGAGCACCATCTCCGTATAGCCAGGCCGGGGCAACGAAGCCGTCGATGCGCCTTCCAATGACATCCTCGAGCAGCGCCCGGCCTTCGTGGATCCGCGCTTCCGCCTGCTCACGCGAAAGGCTCAGGAACTCGCCCTCGCCTGCAGTCATGAAGCGAGCTCGGAACCGGTCCGCGGCTCCGCGCGTCCGTGACGAATCGCGATGGAAATAGCCGTGGAGAAACATCTCCACGCCAGCGTCCGCCCACCCACGCAGCCGCGAGGCGAAGGGCGAACGCGGTTGGATCGGAGCGTCGCCCCAATGATTGGGTACGACGAGCATTGCGATGCGCTGGCCCACATACGGCGCCAAGAGGTCCACCAGCTCGTCGACCTCGCTCTCGAAGCGTGGTGAAACGTCATGGATCGACGCTAGTAGGAGTCGTTCTCTAGAGGTTGGCACGGCCGTGCTTTTGCTCCAAGCGAGCCGTCTCTGCCAGTCCATTAACAAAGCTTCACTTGATGTTTACGGCCCCCGACCGCTTCCTGCGACCAATGCGTATCGTCGACGTTTCGGCCTTCTACAGCCCATTCGGCGGCGGTGTTCGCACCTATGTCGAAGCGAAGTTTCGAGCCGCGGCACGGTTCGGCCACGAGGTGGTCGTGATTGCGCCGGG
>DASQYQ010000489.1:0-2467 GCA_035639115.1 Sphingomicrobium sp.
CGGTCGCGGGCACCGAGCCCGACGAGATGGGCATCGGCCCGATCGATGCAGTCAGGAAGCTCCTCAAACGCTTCGACCTCGAGGTCGATGACATCGGCCTGTGGGAACTGAACGAGGCCTTCGCGGTGCAGGTGCTCTACAGCGCCGAGCAGCTCGGCATTCCAGAGGATCGAATGAACGTCGACGGCGGCTCGATCTCGATCGGTCACCCCTACGGAATGAGCGGAGCCCGGATGACCGGCCACGCCCTCATCGAAGGCAAGCGCAGGGGCGTGAAGCATGTCGTTGTCACCATGTGCGTCGGCGGCGGAATGGGCGCCGCCGGCCTGTTCGAAGTGCTTTGAACCCGTCCTACGACATTCAGCAGAGGGGGGAACCAGCGATGACGGACCGCACACAAACGGTGCAGCAACTCTATTCGGCCTTTGCCAATGGAGACTCGTCGAGCTTGCAGGAGATGCTTGCCGACACGCATTGGGTCGAAGCAGCGGGCATGCCCTATGGCGGCACTTACCATGGTTTCGGTGAAGTCGCCGAAAAGGTGTTCGGGCCGATCACCAGCGACGTCCAGGGCTTCACCGCGAAGCCCGACGAGATCATCCCGGCCGGCGAAGATCGCGTGTTGGCGATGGGAACCTATCGCGGCACCGGATCGGCCGGCGAGGTCGCGACGCCCTTCGCGCATCTTTGGACGGTTCGCGACGGTCGAATCACGAACTTCGTCCAATATGTCGACACACACCTCTTCAGGAAGGCGATCGGCGCCTGACGGGCGCAGCCCGAAAGCTGATCGAAATGCTATAAGGCCGGGTCCGAGTCCCCCTTGGAGGGAAGCTCAATGATTCCCTTTGTCGCAATTATCGTCATTGTCCTCATTTTCCTCCTCATCACGTCGCTCAAGAGCTTCGGGATCAACCAGGAATATCAACGCGGAGTGCTGTTCCGGCTCGGCCGGCTTGGGCAGACGAAGGGGCCCGGCTGGTATTGGCTGATCCCGTTCGTCGATCGCGTGGTCAGAGTCGATCAGCGAATCATCACCTATCAGCTCGAAACCCAGGAGACGATCACTCGGGACGGAGTGGCCGTGCGAGTCAACGCGGTGCTCTGGTTCCGCGCGGATTCGCCGATCCAGGTCGTGAACGCCGTCGAGGACTGGCGCGGGGCGACGGTCCAGGCAGCGGAGACTGCGCTTCGCGATGCCATCGGCCAAAGCGACCTCGACCATGTCCTCAAGGATCGTTCGACGATCAACGCCCGCCTGCAGCAGCTGCTTCGCGAGGCCTCGCTCAAATGGGGAGTCGAGATCGATTCGGTCGAAATCAAGGACGTCGATATCCCCGAGCAGATGCAGCGCGCCATCGCCAAGGAGGCAGAGGCCATCCGCGAAAAGCGTGCGCGAATCGTCCGTGCCGAAGGCGAGGAGGAAGCGGCCGGCAAGCTCTCTCACGCGGCCGAAGTCATCGGCAACGTGCCCGGAGCGCTGGAGCTCAGGCGGCTTCAGACGCTCGCCGAGATCGGAGTCGAGCATAACAGCACGATCGTTGCAATGATGCCGGTCGAGCTGGTTCACGCGGCGCGCAAGATCGCCGGCCTTCCACCGATGGTTGAACCTGAACCCGGGGACGCGGGTTGAGCGGGCAAAGGGAGGACTAGAAATGCCCGAATCCAACTGCCCGCTGGTCGAACGCATTGCCCGAGTGCTCGCCGGCGCAGCGCTCAGCAGCAACGCCGAAGGCAGCGATCCCTCCGCGGCAGAGAAAGTCGACCTCGCGTGGCGCGAGCATATGAATCAGGCGCTTGCGGTGCTTCACACCGCCCGCGAGCCTGACGAGGCGATGGCCTCCGCGGGCGATGCGGACGTGTGGCGTAACATGGTTGAGGCCGCGATCGCGCAGCACGTGGATTGAGCCCACGCGACGGCAGGCCGGGCGCCGGGGCCCGTCAGGCGCGCGCGCGCTGGACGCTCTTTTGCTGCATCCTCGCATCCAGCCTTAGCTTCGTCGACGCGTCCGTGATGAACGTCGCGCTTCCGGCGATCCGTTCGAGTTACGGAGCGGGAGCGGCGGATGTCCAGTGGGTGGTCAACGCCTATTTGCTGCCCTTGTCGGCGCTGCTCCTCCTCGGCGGAGCGGTGGGCGATCATTATGGCCGGCGCCGCCTGCTCGTCATCGGGACGGGCCTGTTCGCCGCGGCTTCCTTGACTTGCGCGCTCGCGCCGAGTCTTCCGCTGCTGCTTGCGGCGCGGGGAGCGCAGGGCGTCGGAGCTGCGCTTCTTCTTCCGAACAGCCTTGCGCTTCTCAACGCTGCATATTCCGGAGAAAGGCGCGGACGCGCAGTCGGCATCTGGGCGGCATCCGGAGCAGCGATGGCCGCGGTCGCGCCGCTGCTCGGCGGGTGGCTCGTCGGCACGGTCGGCTGGCCAGCGATCTTCTACATCAACCTTCCGCTCGCGCTCGGAGCGATCGCT
>DASQYQ010000490.1:0-2939 GCA_035639115.1 Sphingomicrobium sp.
GGAAGGCAAGACGCTCGGATTTCACCTGTCCGCGCGATTTCCCTTCTCGGACGTCGTCGTGCGTCCCGCGAGCGAGGAGGACGTGCACTGGTCACTGTCGGGCAACCCGATCTTCGACGAGCGCGGCCGTTTCCTCGGCTTCCGCGGCATCGGCACGGATCTGACCGAGCAGCGCAAGTCCGAGCGCGAGATTTCGCGCCTCGCAAAGTTCGATTCCCTGACCGGCCTGCCCAACCGTGCGATGATGCGTCAGACGCTCGACGAAGCGCTTCGCAACGCGGCGATTCGTCACAAGGGTTGCACGCTCTTCATGATCGATCTCGACCGGTTCAAGAACGTCAACGACACGCTCGGCCATCCCATAGGCGATGCCCTACTTCGCCAGGTTTCGGAGCGCTTGAAGTCGGTGATGGGCAACCACGGCCAGGTAGGGCGCCTCGGCGGCGATGAGTTCCAGGCGGTCCTTCCGGGAACCGTCGATATCGGCTTGCTCGAATCGCTCGCCCGAACGCTCATCGAGCAGGCCTCGCGTCCCTACAGCATCGAAGGCCACAAGGTGACGATCGGCGCGTCGGTCGGAATCGCGATAGGCGATCCGGGCCGTGCCAGCGCAGACGCGCTCGTTCGCAACGCCGACCTCGCGCTCTATGCTGCCAAGGCGGCCGGTCGCGGTAAGCATCGGCTCTATGAGCCCTCGATGCACAGCGAGGCCGCGGAACGTCAGCTTCTCGAGAACGACCTTCGTCAGGCGATCGACCGTGGCGAGCTCGCGGTGCACTATCAGCCGGTCGTCCATGCGGCAGGCGAGGAAATCTCGGGATTCGAAGCGCTCGTGCGCTGGCAGCATCCGGCGCGTGGCGCAGTGCCGCCGGCCAAATTCATCCCGCTCGCGGAAGAAGCAGGTCTGATCGGAGCGATCGGCGAATGGGTGCTTCGAACCGCACTCGAGGAAGCATCGAACTGGCCCGAAAGCGTTCGCGTCGCGGTCAACCTCTCGCCCTTGCAGTTCAATGATCCGAACGTGGCCGCGATGGTGGCGAAGCATCTCAGCGAGACAGGAGTCCGCCCGGAAAGACTGGAGCTCGAGATCACCGAGGGCGTCTTCCTCGCCGAGGGCGATTCCACCGACGAGACCTTCGCGAAGCTAAAGAAACTCGGCGTCCGTCTTGCACTCGACGATTTCGGCACTGGCTACAGCTCGCTCGGCTATCTGAAGAAGGCGCCGTTCGACAAGATTAAGATCGACCAGAGTTTCGTCCGCGGCGCGGCGTCGACCACGAACCGCAATGCAGCGATCATCCGCGCCATCGTCACGCTCGCCGAGACGCTCGACATGGACACCTGCGCAGAAGGCGTGGAGACCCACGACGACCTGCAGCTGATCCGCGAGCTCGGGGTCAGCATGGTACAGGGCTTCATATTCGGGAAGCCGAGCGAATCTTCCGTCGCTCGCGAGCTGGCAAACAGCGTCACCGTAGAAGCGGAAGGATTCGCCTGCACCCGGGAGCCCCGCCACCGGCTGATGCGCCGCGCAATGACCTGCATCGATGGCGTCATGACTGAAGTGAAGCTGCGCAACATCTCCTCGATGGGAGCGCTCGTGGAATGCTCGTTGCCCGTTTCGCCGGCAACCGACCTCGCGATTGATATCGTGGGCGTCGGCCCGGTTCGCGGGATCGTGCGCTGGGCCCAGGAGGGCAAGTTCGGAGTCCAGTTCGAGCACCACTTCGATCTGGCCCGCCTCGCTCCAAAGAAGGAAAAGAGCAATCAGCCAACCATGCTCAAGCCTTGGTACGTGCAGAACCAGCAGCGGCAGGCGAGCTGAAGCTTAGAGCAGGCCAGCGAACCGACGGGTCTCGGTGCGATCCTTGCCGTAGAAATCGTCGAAATAGACGATCGAAGTCCCGCTCGGCACCGCCGTCAGATAGGTGATGTAAAGGGGCACCGGCGAAGGGAGGTTGACCTTCTGCTCCGGCTTGGCGCCTTGCGGGCTTGGTGGCCGCCCGTCGAATAGCCAGCGCGCGAGCCGCTTTGCATCTTCGAGCCGAACACAACCGTTGCTCTGAAGCCGGGCGGCGTCCTCGATCTTCTCTCTCTCGGGAGTATCGTGGAGCCAGATTCCCTGGGGATTGGGGAACATGAACTTCATCTTTCCCATCGAATTCGCAGGCCCGGGCTTTTGCCGCAGGCGGGCCTGCACTCGACCGGCTGCGACTGCATGCCAATCGATCGACATCGGGTCGATAACACGCGGGTGGTCGGACCAATCCGACAGGAGCTCGTAACCCCTGTTCTTGAAATAGGCGCGCCCCTCCTTGAGGATGGTGGGCGCGAGCCGCTTCGCAGTGATGTCGGCAGGCGAGTTCCAATAAGGATTGAGCGCGACGTAGCGGATGAAGGCATTCATCATCGGCGTCTGCGCGATCGGATCGGTGCGGCCGGCAACGACCCGCATTGAGTCCACCACCTGCCCGTTCTCGTACATATAGAGGCGCGCCGCGGGCGGATTGACAATGACGTAGCGGCCGTTTCCAGATGGAAGTGCCCTTGCGCGCTCGAGGTTGAGCTCCAGCACCCTGCGCTCGGAATCGCTGCGGTAGAGGCCGCTCGCGATCGCTGCGCGAAGCTTGGCGTAGATCGGGTTCATCCAACCCATGTTTTGGACAAAGTCGGAGAGCGAATGCGCGCGCGCCGCGGCGGAAAGTAAATCCTGCGCCGATGGTGGCGTGGGCTTCAATTCCGGGTCGACATAGATGACGCCGCCGGGGTCGTGCCTCTGGTCGCGCGCATAGGCGACGAACGCCTCGCTCAGCATCATATCCGCACGCTGAGCGCCGGCGGGATCAGCGCGCGCGTCATCCACAGCACGCGATAGCGCCCTGACGTTGTAGCGTCTCGGATTGAGGTGGTCGGCCTGTGCGGTCGCGAGGAACGAGATC
>DASQYQ010000491.1:0-9143 GCA_035639115.1 Sphingomicrobium sp.
GGCCTTCTGGGCGATGCTCCTTGCGCTGATCGGCGGCGGTGTTTTCGTCTGGCTTTCGCTCGAGATCCCGCCGATCACCTACGTCCAGCGCCTGAACGAGGTGATTCCGCTGACTGACCTCTGGGTGGGCCTGATCAAAGCGCCAGTATTTGGCTTCATCATCGCGTTGGCCGGCTGCTTTCAAGGAATGCTTGTCGAGGGCAACAGCGAGGAGGTCGGCACCCGCACGACCACCGCCGTCGTCCAGTCGATCTTCCTCGTGATCGTGCTCGACGCAGTCTTCGCAGTCTTCTTCTCGAACATCGGGTGGATATGACCACCGTCCCGAAGAAGCTGGACCCAACCACCGTACCCGAAGGCTGCAAGCCAGTCATCGAGGTGCGCGGGCTCCGCAACAGCTTCGGCGAGCAGGTCATTCACGAGGACCTCGACCTGACGGTCTGCCGGGGCGAGATCATCGGCGTGGTCGGCGGTTCCGGCACGGGCAAGTCCGTGCTGCTGCGCTCGATCATCGGCCTCCAGACGCCGGACCGAGGGAATATCGATGTCCTCGGCGAGAACATGATCGGGCGCGACGAGGACGAAGCGAAGAACATTCGTCGGCGCTGGGGCATCCTGTTCCAGAACGGAGCATTGTTCTCGACCTTGACCGTGGCCGAGAATGTCGAGGTGCCGATCCGGGAATATTTTCCCTACATCAAGCCGCCGCTGCTCGATGAGATTGCATCCTACAAGATCGCGATGGGAGGACTGCCTGCCGACGCCGGCCCCAAATATCCGTCGGAGCTGTCGGGCGGCATGGTGAAGCGTGCGGGCCTTGCGCGCGCACTTGCGCTCGATCCGGAACTATTGTTCCTCGACGAGCCGACCGCCGGCCTCGATCCGATCGCCGCCGCGGCCTTCGACGAGCTGATCAAGTCGCTCCAGAATCGACTTGATCTGACGGTGTTCCTGATCACCCACGATCTCGATACGCTTCATTCAATCTGCGACCGGATCGCAGTCCTTGCAGACAAGAAAGTGGTCGCCGTCGGAACGATCCCCGAACTCTTGGCTTTGGACCATCCTTGGATACAAGAGTATTTCAATGGACCGCGGGGGCGAGCTGCGGCCGCAAGCTATGAGCACGAGGTCACGGCCTGATGGAAACGCGGTCGAATTACGTGATGGTAGGCGCCGTAACGGTGGCCTTGCTCATCGGAACGCTGCTGTTCATCGTCTGGCTTGCAGGCCTCTCCGGCAAGTCGACGAAATGTTACGACATTTACTTCCCGGCAGTCGGCGGCATCGCCAAGGGCTCGAACGTAAGCTTCTCGGGCGTTCCGGTCGGCCAGGTCAGCAAGATTTCGCTCCTGCCGAACCGGCCTGAGTTCGTCTGGGTCCGAATCGATGTCGACCAGCAGACGCCCGTGCTCGAAGGAACCACCGCGGAGATCCACAGCATCAGCCTTGCGGGAGCGAACGAGATTCAGCTCAACGGCGCAGAGCGCGGACGCCCAGCGATCACTCAGGCGGGTCCGCAGGGATGCCCGGTCATTCCCGCCAGCTCGAGCGGATTGAGCGCGCTCCTCAACGGTGCGCCTGAGCTGCTTGCCCGAATCCAGCGCCTCACGGAGCGGCTGACCGAGCTCCTCAGCGACAAGAACCAGAACGCGATTTCCGACATTCTCGAGAATATCGACGCGACGACCGGAGTGATCCGCAAGAACGCTCCGGAGATGGCTCAGACACTGCGGGAGGCGCAGGTCGCAGCGCACAATGCCGCCATCGCGGCCAACAATATCGCCGCGCTGTCGAACAACGCCAATAACCTCGTGAATGGTCAGGGCCGCGAAGCGGTCACGAACCTCAACCAGGCGATCGTCTCGGCTCGGCAGGCGGCGGACAACCTCAATGCGATGGTGGGCGACGCTCGGCCCGGCGTTCAGAGCTTCAGCAAATCGACCCTGCCGGAGGCCAACAGGCTCGTGCGCGACATGCGCGAGCTGACGCAGTCGCTCCAGCAGGTTTCGGATCGAATCAATCGGCAGGGGATCGGCGGCGCGCTCGGCCCGCAGAAGCTCCCTGACTACAAGCCTGGGAAACGCCAATGAAGCCGCTGCGTAATCTCGCGTTCGCCGTCGCCGCAGCCGCGCTTGCGGGTTGCTCGCTCAGCTCGCTGACTGGAGGCGGCGGCAAGCCGCCCGTGGTGCTTCAGACCCTGACTCCGGAGGCGCCCGACCCTGGCGCGATGACTCGAAGCGCCGCTGCGGGCCAGGCGGTGACGATAGAGACTCCTGTGATTTCGAACGAGCTTCGAACGATTCGAGTGCCGGTCCAAGTTTCGCCGACGGACATCCAGTACGTGACCAATCTCCAGTGGGCCGACACCCCCGACAAGCTGTTCCAGAACCTTGTCGAAGAGACTGTTCGAAGGACAACCAACCGCGTGGTTCTCAATCCGAACCAGACTGGAGTCGACCCGGGTGTCGTCCTCCGCGGAGAGCTTTCGCGGTTCGGTTACAATGCCCAGACCGGGCAAGTCGAAGTCACCTATGACGCAACGATGTCCAATGCCGCCGGAGTGGTTCAGACACGCCGCTTCGTTGCAACCGGCCCCGCCGACGGTACGGGCGCATCAGTCGGACCGGCGCTCAATCGCGCCGCGAACCAGGTAGCCCAGCAGGTCGCTCAGTGGATTGGCGGCTAGCCCGCTGCCTTCGGCACGAAGTGAATGCCATGCCGTTCTCCGATTTGCGGTATCTTTGAGGCGTCCTCAGGAAGCCGCTGAACCTCGTCGTTCAACTCATGAAAGAATTCGGATCCGTGGGCCGGCGCGGCGAAGATCAAAACTCGGGCAGCCGAGGCGGAAGCGCCCTTGAAGCCATGGACCGTGTTTCGTGGCAGGTAGTTGAAGTCGCCGCGTGACGCTCTGACCTGCGCGCCGTCGATCTCGAAATCCACCTCGCCCTCGAGGATGTAATAAGCTTCGTCCCAGTCATGCCGATGGGCAGGAGGCCCCAAACCGAGCGGGACTTCTTCTTCGAATAGCGACCAAGCACCGCCAGTTTCACCTGCCTCGCAGAGCATTGTGAGCGGCATACCCAAAATCGTGAGCGGCTTTCGTTGGCCCGCTTTGACAGTGAGAGCAGCCATCTCGCGACGCCTTCCAGCAATCAGACTGTAGGCGACAATAGGCCCTTTCCGCCGCTTTTGCACGATCAAGCCAGCGACTTGGTCACCTGCTCGTAGACGTCCTTGGATAGGCCGGGTGCAGCGGCAATCCGCTCCAACGCCGCGCGCATCAGCGCCGCGCGCTTGGGTTCGAAGCGCCGCCAACGGCCAAGGGGCGGCACCAGCCGTGCAGCGATCTGCGGGTTGAGCTTGTCAGCGGAGATGATCATGTCGGCGAGGAAGGCGTAACCGCGCCCGTCCGCCGAATGGAACGCCCAGTGATTTCCGGCGAACGTGCCGGCGAGCGCGCGGAGGCGGTTCGGATTGGTCATTGCGAAGTCCGGATGCTGAGCGAGCTTGAGCACCTGATCCACGGTGTCTTTCCGCTGCGCCGCCGCCTGCAACGCGAACCATTTGTCGAGCACGAGCGGGTCGTGGTGGAAGCGGTCGTAAAATGCGTCGAGCGCCGCCTGCCGCTGTTCCGTCTCAGTCGATACGAGGACCCCGAGTGCGCCCTGCCGGTCCGTCATATTGTCGGCGCGGTCGAACTGCGCCTTCGCAAGCTTCGCCGCTTCCCCTTCATTGCCGGCCGCGATCAGCCCAAGCGCCACCGTGCGGAGGCGACGGACGCCTTTCGCTGCCGGACTGAGATCGTCGCCGGAAACGCCGTCGCTGCGATGCGCGGCCAGCAGCTCGCCCGCCAGCGCAGTGCCGATTTCTGACCGAAGCCGCTCCCGGGCTTGGTGGATCGAATCCGGATCGACGACGTCCATACGATCCGCGATCAGGCTTTCGCTCGGCAGAAGGATTGCCTCGGCCTTGAATGCAGCGTCGAGCGCATTGGACTTCAGAGTCGCGCCGATGGCTCGGCTGACGGGAGCCGCGTCGACCTGCTGGCCGCGCGCTCCGGCGACCAACGCGCGCATCATCAGCTCCTGCATCGCTTCGTAGCGCGCGAAGGCGTCGGTATCCGCCTGTGCGAGCCGTTCCAGCTCGTCGGATGACCGTTCGGCGTCAATGATGATCGGCGCGGAGAAATCGCGATTGATCGAGAGCAGCGGGGTTTCGGTCACGTCCTCGAACGTCACGCTCTGCACTGGCTGATCGAGGACGATTAGTCGTTCCGGACAAATTTCGTGCCCGCTCTCTCGTCCGAGCAGCGCGGTCCTCAAAGGGATCGGCATTGGCTGCTTGCTTGGCTGCCCCGGCGTCGGATCGAGGTGCTGCTCGAGGTCGAGAGTCGCCCTCTTCGAGTCCGAATCGTACCGAAGTCGCGCTCGGACCTTCGGCGTGCCCGCCTGGCTGTACCAGATCTTGAACGGCTCCAACTCGACACCGCTTCCTTCCTGGAGCGCAGCGACGAAATCGTCGCACGTCGCGGCCTTGCCGTCCTCGCGATCGAAATAGAGGTCGGTGCCGGCGCGGAATTTGTCCGCTCCAAGCACAGTGTGGAACATTCGGATGACCTCGGCGCCCTTGTTGTAGACGGTCGCCGTGTAGAAGTTCGAGATCTCGATATAACTGTCGGGACGCACCGCGTGCGCCAGCGGTCCCTGGTCCTCTGGGAACTGGACCGCGCGAAGCACACGCACGTCCTCGATCCGCTTGACCGCGGCGCTTCCGACGTCGGCCGAGAAGCTCTGGTCGCGGAAGACCGTGAAGCCTTCCTTGAGGCTGAGCTGGAACCAGTCGCGGCAGGTCACGCGATCGCCTGACCAGTTGTGGAAATATTCGTGCGCGACGACGCGGGCGATATTGTCGAAATCGGCGTCCGTCGCCGTTTCCTGATCCGCAAGCACATAGGCCGAGTTGAAGATGTTGAGGCTCTTGTTCTCCATCGCGCCCATGTTGAAGTCGCTGACTGCAACGATGTTGAACTGGTCGAGGTCATACTCGCGGCCATAGACCTTCTCGTCCCACGCCATTGCGAGCTTGAGGCTGTCCATCGCGTGCTGAGTCTTCGGCAGATCCGACTCGCGCACCCAGATGAAAAGGTCGACCTTTCGGCCGCTCATCGTCGTGAAGCTGTCGCGATTGGCCTTCAGGTCGCCGCCGACGAGCGCGAAGAGATAGCAGGGCTTCGGGAACGGATCCTCCCACTCCGCCCAGTGACGGCCGTTCGCGCCTTCGCCCGAAGCGACGCGATTGCCGTTCGAAAGCAGGACCGGGAAGTGCTGCGCATCGGCTTCGATCCGAACGCGATATTTCGACAGGACGTCCGGACGATCGGGAAAGAAAGTAATTCGGCGGAATCCCTCGGCCTCGCATTGCGTGCAGAGCATGCCGCCGGATGCGTAAAGGCCCATCAGCTTGGTGTTTGCGGCTGGGTTGATCTCAACTTCGGTTTCGACGGTTGCCGAACTACCGCTCATCGCGATTACTAGATTGGGTCCCTCCATCCGGAAGTCGGCGGCTTTCCCATCTACCTTCACTGAAACAGGCTGAAGGCCATCACCGTTGAGGACGAGCGGCCGGTCGTGAGAACCGTTGCGCTCCACGGAGATCGTCGCTCTCACCCGCGTCCTGTCGGCCCCCAGGTCAAAATCGAGATGGATTTCGGGAACCAGCCAGTCGGGCGGCCTGTAATCCTGACGGCGGATAGCGACATGGGTCGGGGAGGGCGGTGCTTCCGGAGCGACTTGAGCGTCGGGAAGCGTGGTGGTGCGGACATCGGCCATCAAAGCGACTTAGGCGGGGAGAAACGGCCTCACAAGCCGCCGCTGCCGATGACTCGTGCCCCAAACAGGCGTAGTTGGGCGCAGCGGCATGGACCATTCCGCGAGCGGAGCGTTGTGGGAGTAGCAAGAGGAGCTGAACCCCATGAGCGGCTTTGAAGACATTCGTGAGCATATGGAAGTCATCGGTGCGGACGGCGTGCATCTCGGCACCGTCGATCGCGTGGAGGACAATCGGATCAAGCTGATCCGTGCGGACAGCGGCGTCGGCCACCAGGATGAGCATCATTTCATCCCGCGCGGCCTCGTTGCCGAGGTCGAGGGCGACAAGGTCCGCCTTACCGCCCGAGCGGACGTAGTCGCCGACCTGTTCGAGCAAGAACAGAGCGGAGAGCCGGTCGGCCACTGAGCCGGTCGTGACTTGATCCGAGCGCTCCCTTTCGCTCCAATGGCGGCGAAGGGGAGCTGCAATGCGAAGATTCGTCGTGGTTCTGGGTCTCGTCAGCCTGGCAGGCTGCGGCGCATCTTCAGATAATGCCGGTTCGAACGCTGCCGAAGCCAATGCTGCCGCGGCACAGAAGCCGAAGCCGGCCTATTGTTTCTTCAAGGATTCCGAAACAAAGGACTGGAAGGCCACTCTCGACAAGGACGGCAATGTCGTCGTCACGGGGAAGGCCTATCGAGAAGACTCCCGGTACAAAGTCATCCTATCGCCCGCTACGGTGTCCGGAGCGACCGCCGAAGTTGCACCGACGATCGCTCAGAATGACACCGGCTACGGCGCACCCGACAATTGGTGGTCCGTCAGCCAAACCCTAGCCGACAGCCAGGCCGTTGATACGGTTGTCGTCAAGTGCGGGGATGAGACGCTCGCGACCATCAAGCTGGCCCGCAAGAAATAACCAGCCGATTGCGCGCAATCTTATTGAGAACAGGCGCAAAATCGCTCACCTATAAGGAATGAAGCGCCAGGGGGTGACGGAGTCGCCGACGGGCAAATGGACCCGTCCCGAGGATTATCTCGGGGCCATGGCGCGCAAGCGCAGCTCCCGTAGAGAGCGTCGGTCGAGGAACCGTACTGAACCGGAATCGCCGCGGCTTTTACTGTCGACCGTGCCATTCCTTGCGCTTCTCGGGATGCTCGCAATCCTAGCCGCCGCGATCATGGTCATCGCATTTCCAGGCACTCAGCCGGAGGTGAAGCCGCCCGCGCCGACGCCGAAAGAACAGGGCGTTGCGCAAAAGGGATGGCTTCAGGAGGCGGAAAAGGACTTTCATCACTAGTCCGGACGGTTCATCCTCTCGCAACCTTGCAGGGCAAAGGGTGGGTCGATGGTCAGCCTCGCCTTTTTGATGCTAGCCCAAGCGGCACCGGCTGCAGCCGCGACCACGCCCGTCCCACCCGCGACCCCTACCGGGCAAACCTCATCCGCAGCGAACGCGTGCGGGCAGCCGGCGAAGGATAGCGGCGAAATCGTCATCTGCACCGAACGGCCTCAGGGCTATCGAATCAATCCGGACGTGATGGAAGCGCGGCGCGAGATGAAGAGCGGCGGCCGTCCGGTGCGTCCGGGAGGAACGATCAGGCCGGACTGCGCGTCGGTCGGCCCGGCGCCCTGCATGGAAGCCGGAGTCAATTTGATCGGCGCAGCATTGACCGCGGTCGAGATGGCAAAGCGCGCCGCCGAGGGAAAGGAAGTCGGCAGCATGTTCCTGACCGATCCGCATCCCACGGAATATCAGCTTTACCAAATGGCGAAGGCTAGACGCGAAGCGGAAGAAGCGGACAAGAAGGCCGCTTCAGTCAAAGCGAAAGCGCAAGAGGCGGCGAGGGCCAAAGCCGGCGCTCCCCAGCCCGCCGGCAATTAGCTCAACAGTGCCAGCCGCTTCCCGACCACCACATTCTGTCGGGCTCGCAGCTCCCGCGCATGCGTTGCTCCGTGACCCAGCGCGGATAGGCGCGATCGGGGCGGTCGTGCCACCAATCGTTATAGCTGTCAGGCTCCCAGCTGCGATTGTTGGCTAGAGCCCATGAACCGTCGGCATAGGCCCAGCCGCCGCAGTTGAAAGAACGATCGTGGCCGCCGCGGCGCCCATCGGAATGGACATCGCAAGTGCCAAGGTCCGGACTGTTGGTCGAACCCACGAAGTGCGACGTCTTCGCGTCCGGAATCCCAATGCCGACCCGGTGTTGGGCTGCCGCGGGTGAAATAGAGAGAGTGAAAGCTGCAGTGGCCGCAGCAACGAGCAACTTGCCATTCATTCGGCTGCTCCTTCGCGAGTTGTCCCACACGGACGTTGGTTAACGCCAGAGCGACGTCCGCGTTCAACACGCCTATACCGACTGTCGCTATTAGGGGATTCCCTGAGCGTTCCGAAGTCGTACCAAATTGGGACAAATACCGAGGAGGGTAGACCGGGAGCCTTGGAAGCTCCCGGTCGTCCGGCGCCACCGTGAAAGGGGAAGCGGTGGCAGCCCCAATGTCGCAGCCGATCGTCAGTAGCGATATAAGGAGATTTCCGGAGATGGATGGGGGGATGGACGACCCGCGCGAGGAAATCAGGCGCGTCATCAATGACCGCATTGACGCGATCCGGAGCAAGGACGCCGCTTCGGCCGTGGCATGTCTCGCGCCGGAAATATTGGCATTCGAAATGGTGCCGCCGTTAGTCTCGCCGGCGGGGGCTGCCCGCGACGCCGATGCGTTCGGCGCATGGCTTGCTGGGTTCGAGGAGATCGACGTCGAGCCGGTCGAACTCGCAATCGAAGCTGACGAGCGGATCGGCTTTGCCGCAGCGCTTCATCACCTCGTTGGCACGCGCATCGGAGGACATGCCGTGAGCCTTTGGATGCGCTCCACTCTCTGCTTCCTCCGCGATTGCGAGGGCTGGAAGATCGTCCACTCGCACACGTCCGTACCCTTCTATCCTGGACGGGAGCCGAACGCGGCGCTCGACTTGCAGCCACAATCCACAGATTAAATTTTCGACCCGTAATTCTTTGGTGACTGCAAAACGCTATCCAATGGCCATGAGCGCGTCGATCATCGCCAAATATGTGACTCCGTGGAAATACCGCCGCGAGCAGCAGGAGAAGCGCGTATCGGCGCTCCGGCAGCGGGATGGCGACAATTGCCGCCGCTGCCGCCGACCGATCCGTTTCGACCTTCCGCTCGGTCACGACAAAGGCCCGAAGTTCGAGACGATCTTCGGCAGCCCAAGCGACGACGAGGGGACGATCGACAATCTCTGCCTCTGCCACGGCCGCTGCAACGCTGCCGGTGCCGATCACACCGACGAAGTCACCGAGCGCAT
>DASQYQ010000492.1:0-10958 GCA_035639115.1 Sphingomicrobium sp.
CCGCTTCAATTCGCCCGAGCTTCACGAGGAGGCGAGCCGGGTTGTCGAGGCGGGCGCGCACGCCCTTGCTTCGGAATCGGCGCATGCCGAGGAGCTGACCCGACTCGCCGTCGCGGCGGCAGTGCAGATCACCGCCACTGCAGGGGCCATCGCGAGAATCGACGTCGCTGCAAGCCACGCCGATCGTGCCGCCGAAGGCGGCTGGACCCTGCCGCACCTCGCTGACGAAGCCTGCTTCGAAGTCGAAGCGGGGCGCCACCCTGTGGTCGAAGCGGCGCTTCGCCAAACCGGCAACCGCTTCGTCGCGAACGACCTTTCGATGGGACGCAACGATCGTCTGTGGCTCATCACCGGGCCGAACATGGGCGGCAAGTCGACATTCCTCCGGCAGGCCGCGTTGATTGCAGTGCTCGCACAGGCCGGCAGCTTCGTACCCGCGGGGCGCGCGCGAGTCGGAATCGTCGATCGCCTGTTCAGCCGCGTTGGAGCGTCGGACAATCTCGCCCGAGGCCGTTCGACCTTCATGGTCGAAATGGTCGAGACGGCGGCGATCCTCGCGCAGGCCACTCCGCAAAGCCTGGTAATTCTCGACGAGATCGGCCGCGGGACCTCGACCTACGACGGGCTCGCGATCGCCTGGGCGGTCGTCGAGGCAATGCACGACCAAGTGAAGTGCCGGACCTTGTTCGCCACCCACTATCATGAGCTTACCCGTCTCGCTGGTCGCCTCGACTCCCTCTCACTCCATCACGTCAGGGCGCGCGAATGGAAAGGCGACCTTGTCCTCCTGCACGAGGTCGCGGACGGCGCCGCCGACCGAAGCTACGGGATCGCCGTCGCCAAGCTCGCGGGCTTGCCGCCGGCGACCGTTGCGCGAGCCAAGTCCGTGCTCGCCAAGCTGGAAGCCGGCCGCGACGCGACCGGAGGGATCGCCGCCGGGCTCGATGACCTGCCGCTATTCGCGTCCGCTGCCGAGCCGGAGCGCAAGCTCGATCCGCTCGCCACGGCCCTCGGCCAAATCGATCCCGACAGCCTGACTCCGCGCGAGGCGCTGGAGCATCTATATCGGCTCAAGAGACTGGCCGAGGCCGATGAGCTTTCATGAGATCGACAATCAGCGCGCACTGATCGACCGCCGCGCGATTGCCGATCGCCTGTCGACGCTCAAGGCCGGCAAGACGCTCAGCGGAGACGCTCTGAGAGTGCTTCGCGGCGCGCTCGAATATGGCCGCGCGGAAATCGCGAAGCGGCTTACGCTCGAGCCCGGCAATGGCCGCGCCGCTGCACGGGCGACCGCCTTCCTTCATGACCAGCTGGTTCGGCTCACTTACGACTTTGTCGCCGAGCGGCTCCTCGAGCAGCCTGTCGAGGCGCTTTCGCTGGTCGGCCTCGGCGGTACGGGCCGTGGCGAGATGGCGCCGTTCAGCGACCTCGATCTCATGTTCCTGACCGACAAGGTCCCGACGACTGCTCAGGAACGCGCCGCGGAAGCGATGCTCCACCTCCTTTGGGACTTGAAGCTGAAGGTTGGCCATTCGATTCGATCGATTCCGCAGCTGATTGCCCTGTCCAAGAAGGACATGACCGTCCGCACCGCCTTCCTCGAGGCGCGCTGGCTGTGGGGCGAGGAGAAATTGTTCGACCTCGCCATGAGCCGCTTCCGCAAGGAGGTCGTCGCCGGGACCGCCGCCGAGTTCGTTGCCGCCAAGCTCTCTGAGCGCGACGAGCGCCATGTGAAGATGGGCGACAGCCGCTATGTGGTCGAGCCGAACGTGAAGGACGGCAAAGGCGGCCTTCGAGACCTCCATACGCTCTATTGGATTGGGAAGTACGTCCACCGGGTTGAGAAGCCGGCGGACCTCGTAGGCGCAGGTCTTCTAACGGCGGCGGAGTTCCGCCGGTTCGACCGCGCCGAACGCTTCTTCTGGTCAGTCCGCTGTCATTTGCACTTGCTCGCCGGGCGCGCAGAGGAGCGGCTCAGCTTCGAATACCAGCCGCAAATCGCGCAGATCATGAACTACGCGGACCGGCCGGGGAAATCCGCTGTCGAGCGGTTCATGCAATTCTACTTTCTCAACGCAAAGACGGTCGGCGATCTCACCGGCCTGTTCCTCGCGCAACTGGACGAACAGCTTGGGAAGAAGGGATTCCGCTTTGCTCTTCCGACCATTCGTCGGCGCCCCAAGCGGCTCGGCGGGTTCGTCCTCGACCGCGGGCGAATCTCGATCGCAAGCGACGATTTCTTCCGAATAGAGCCGGCACGCCTGCTCGAGCTGTTCGCGGTCGCCGCGCGCGAGCAATTGGAAATCCACCCCACCGCTATGCGCGCCGCCACGCGCGATGCGATCCTGATCGACCGCTCCGTTCGCCATGACGCGTCGGCCAACGCCCTGTTCATGGAAGTGCTCACTTCAGTGAACCATCCCGAGCTCGTTCTTCGCTGGATGAACGAGGCCGGCGTGTTCGGCCGCTTCGTTCCGGACTTCGGGCGAGTCGTCGCCCAGATGCAGTTCGACATGTACCATCACTACACGGTCGACGAGCATTCGATCCGGGCGATCGGGCTCGTTGCTGCGATCGAACGGGGCGACCTCAAGAAGGACCATCCCATCTCGACCGCGATCTTTCGCCAGATCGCTTCCCGCCGAGTGCTCTATGTCGCGGTGCTTCTGCACGACATCGCCAAGGGCCGAGGCGGCGACCACAGCGTCATTGGCGCCGAGATCGCGCTGAAGCTGTGCCCGCGCTTCGGCCTCGACAAGGCGGAGACCGAGACCGTGTCCTGGCTCGTGCGCCATCACCTCTTGATGTCGTCGACCGCGTTCAAGCGCGACCTTGCCGACCCCAAGACCATCGACGATTTCGTGCGCCAGGTGCAAAGCCCGGAGCGGCTTCGGCTCCTCCTGATCCTGACGGTGGTCGATATCCGCGCCGTCGGCCCGGGCGTGTGGAACGAGTGGAAGCGCACGCTTCTTCGAACCCTTTTCGAAGCCGCTGAGGAACGACTCAGGCTTGGGCATAAGCAACATGGCCGAAGCGAGATCGTACAGGCGCGCCAGAAGGAACTGGCTGGCGCTCTCGGCTGGAAGGCGAGCGCGATCGCGGCGCATGCCAAGCGCCTGGCGGATGGCTACTGGGTCGCGGAGCCGCTCGCCTGGCAAGTCGCCAACGCAAAGCAGGTCGCCGGAGCGGAAGCGCGCATCGGCGATGCGAAGCCGAGCGTCATTGTCGAGGACGACCCTGAAAGCGGGGCTACTCGAGTGAGCGTGTTCACGCCTGACCGCGAAGGACTATTCTATCGGATTTGCGCGGGGCTTGCGTCGGCTGGAGCGAACATCATCGACGCTCGGATCCACACCACTCGCGACGGAGTGGCGCTCGATAATCTGCTGGTTCTCGACGGACGCTCGCAACCCTATCGCGATCGGCGGCAGCGCGTGCGTCTTGCGAAGGCAGTCGAAGCTGCTTTGGCCAGCGACGAAGCGCCTCCGTTGCCGTCGGCAGAGGCGCCTCGGCGAACGACGGCGTTCGAGGTCGCCCCGTCGGTAGCGATCGCCGAGCGCGCGTCCACCCGCACCACCGTCGTTGAAGTCAATGCACATGATCGCCCGGCGCTGCTTGCGGCCTTGGCGGCCGCTATTCACGACTGCGGCGACACGATCCATTCGGCGCATATCGCGACGTACGGCGAGCGTGCGGTCGACGTATTCTACGTTACCGCGCCCGGCGGCACGAAGCTGAGCAATGAACAGATCGACGAGCTTCGAGCGCGGCTCCTGGAGGCCGCGCGCGAGCCCGCGAAGGCGAAAGGCGCCTAGATTCCCCGCTCCCCACTCTCGGTCGGAGCCGGCGGTGGCGGCGGAGGAGGCGGTGGCGGCGCAGGCTGCTCGACGACCGGCGGCGGCGGCGGAGCGGGCGGCGGCGTGTAGGGAACCGGCGCCGGCCGGCTCCAGCCGAGCTTGCCGCGAAGAGTCACTCCGAACGTGCGCGGCTCCCCAAGGAAGGCGCCGTAGAGCTGGGTCGCAACGGGATAGAAGCCCGCTTCGACTCCTCGGGTGGTTCCGGTGCCCTGGAGCGGTGCGTCGAACCCGACCTGGATGAAGTTCTTGTCGAAGATATTCTGGCCCCAGAATTCGACCGCCCACATGTCATCGGGCCCTTCGATTCCGATCCGGGCATTCACCAGCGTAAAGGCCTTCTGCATCTTCTCGATGTCGAGGTCGGAACCCGTGTCGAAGCTGCTCATGTAGCGCGCGTCGGCGTAAACGAGGGCGTGCATTCCCGATCCGCCGATCGGCGGAGTCCAGGCGATGGACGTGGTTGCCGTCCATTTCGGGGCGTTCGACACTTGCCGGCCGGGAAGCTGGAACAATGCGCTGGTCAACGGCTGGCCGTCGCCGCCCACGAGATTGTTGCGGTACTTGGTGTCCGCCATTGTCAATCCTGCGTTCCACGAAACATCCGCCAGCGGATGGGTGAAGGCTTCGAGCTCGAAGCCCTGACTGACCACGCCGCCGCGAAGGCTTCCGGTGCAAGCGCCCGTAGCATCACTATTGTCGGTGTCGGCGCCGTTCAGATCAGTGCTGCAGCTGTTGATGTTCTCGACGACGAAGTTGAGGCCGTTGAACGTGTTCAGCTGGAAGTTTTTGAACACTTCGTGGAACAGCGCCAAGTTCAGGTCGATCCAAGTGCCGTTATATTTCGCGCCGAGCTCAAAAGCGTCGTTGATCTCCGGCTTGAACTGCAGGTCCTCTGCGGCGGACGCGACCCTGCTGCAGCCCGGCTGCAGCGTCGACACGCAGACTGCGCCGTTTCCGGAGAGCGGCGAAGGCACCGCGCTGCTGCGGAAGAGCGCCGACCGGTCGAGGTTGTAGCCTCCCGCCTTGTAGCCGTGTGAATAGCTTGCGTAGGTTAGCAAGCGAGGAGTCGGCTTGTAGCTGAGCACCGCTGTGCCCGAGAATTTATTCTCGCTGAAGCTGTCGTCGAGACCGAAGCTCCCACCCGGAACGCTGGGGCTGACGCACGGCAGCGTCTGAAGCGCAGGGATCGCTGCCGCATAGAAGGTGCAGAGCACATTGTTGTCGGTCAGCGACGCGTTCAGCGACTTCTTCTCATGCGTGTAGCGGCCGCCGAGAGTCAGCTTCAGCTGGTCGGTGATCGAGACGATGTTGTGAGTGAACAGCGCAAAGTTGTCGCTCTTCTGGTTGTAGAGATCGTCGAGCGCTGCGCCATTGAGAGTCGCGCCGAGAAAAGCTGGTCCGCCCGCCGCAATCGCAAGATTGCTGAACCCGCTGTTGGTGAAAGGGGCCCCGGCGAACGGGCCGAGCCGCGCGAATGCGGCGAGGACCGATTGGTTGGCAGGCGGAAGGAAGGGCAGGATCGCGCCCGCAACTGCTGGATTGAAGCAGGTTGGCGATGCGCCCGGCGCCAGCAGGCTCGAAGGCGCTCCGCCCGCCACGAAGTTCGCCGCGACGAGGCAGTTCGAATAAGCGGCATAGTCGGCGCCGTAGGCGAGGTTGTCGCGGAGCGTCAGCTTCTCGTTCGCGTAATAGCCGCCGATGAGCCAGTCGAGGCGGTTGTTCCAGGCGTTGCCTTGGAGCCTCAGTTCCTGAGTGAAGGTCTTGAAGCGGTTGAAAGCGCCGCCGTTGTCATCGCGGTAGAGAATGTCGAGGTTGTTGAAGTCGGCGTCCTGGCCGCGGATGTACTTGTTGTACCGATAAGCGGTGATTGACGTGAGTTCGGCCCAGCCGAAGTCGTTCACCAGCTCGCCCGAGATGCCCCAGTCGGTGACGTCCGAGCGATAGCTTCGACCCGGCGTGATCGAGACTTTCCGCGCAAAAGGATCATCCTCGATGATTCCGTTCATTCCGTTTGCGCCGATCATCGAGCGCTCGATGAAGGCGATCGTCGACGGGGCGACGACGACATTGCCGCCACCAGCGGTGACCGTGTCATGGGCCGGAAGGAATGGGGCCGCGCAGCATTCCTCGTTCTGCTTGGAATAATCGGCGATCAGCCGGAACGAGAAATTGTCGGTTGGCTGGAAGAGCGCCTGGCCGCGCAGCATCCAGCGATTTCGGTCGTTCACGCGCCGCCCGGAAACCACATCTTTGAGGAAGCCGTCGCGCTTGTCCCACACCCCGTCGAGCCGAAGTGCGATGGTGTCGCTGACCGGCCCCGTCACGCTCGCAAGAAAGCGCCGGTAGGCATAATTGCCAAGGTCGACCTGGCCGCTGACTTCGGGCGTGAAGCGCGGCTTGGCGGTGATGATGGAGATGAGGCCGGCCGACGTGTTGCGCCCGAACAAGGTTCCCTGCGGGCCGCGCAAGACTTCGATCCGGTCAAGCGGGCCGAGGTCGGTTAGACCGATGCCCGTGCGCGAGCGATAGACGCCGTCGATGAAGATGCCGACTGAGCTTTCGAGGCCCGGGTTGTCGCCGACCGTTCCAATGCCGCGAATGCGCGCTACCGCCGCGCCTGCTTCCGATGACGTGGAGGAGACGAGCAGGGACGGAGCGACCTGGTTCAACTGGCGGATGTCGGTCGCGCCTGTGTAGCGCAGGTTCTGAGCAGTGACTGCGCTGACGGCCATCGGCACGTCGGACAGCGCCTGGTTGCGCCGAGTCGCAGTGATCACGATGTCGCTCGTATCGACCGGCTGCTGTTGCCGCGCCTTGTCCTGGGTGGCGGCGCCTTCGGTCGCGCCGGGGGTGGGCCGCGCGGCTTGCTTGTCGGTGTCGGTGTTCGAATTGGCCGTCTGGGCGAACGCCGGAGTCGCGACCGCCAGCAGGCCGGTCGAAAGCAGCCACGTGGACTTACGGATCATGTCTGTCTCTCCCCCTTGGGCGCGCGGGCGCCCGGTCGAGGAAAAGCTAACGCTGATCAGCCGTCAAAGAAAGCGATTGCGTCCGCGTAACGGCGACATGACTCATCGCTGCAGCAATTTGGCAACAGCAGTGTAAATAAGGAGCAAGGCCGGTCAGCGACCGCCCATTACTTGGGCGCCAGCACCATCAGCATCTGCCGGCCTTCCATGCGCGGATGCGCCTCGACCTTGGCCATCTCGGCGGTCTGCTCCTGGACCCGGCGAAGAACCGCCATTCCCAGCTCGCCATGCGCCATCTCGCGACCGCGAAAGCGCATGGTGACCTTCACCTTGTCGCCTTCCTCAAGGAACTCGAACACCTTCTTCATCTTGGTGTCATAGTCGTGGTCGTCGATGTTCGGACGCATCTTGATCTCCTTGATCTCCTGCGTCTTCTGCTTCTTGCGCTGCTCGGCGGCCTTCTTCTGCGCCTCGTACTTGTAGCGGCCGATGTCGAGGAACTTGGCGACCGGCGGATCGGCGTTGGGGGAGATCTCGACCAGATCGAGACCGACTTCCTGCGCCTGCTCGAATGCTTCGCGCGTAAACATCACGCCCAGGTTTTCACCGTTTTCATCGATCACCCGAACCTTCGGGGATTGGATGAACTCGTTGAAGCGGGGGCCGCTCATCGGTGGCGGCGGCGCCATTCCTCGGCGCGGATAGGGCGGTGGTATAGCGAAGACTCCGTATATTGTTGTTGGTCAAGTGCGAGTTAGGCACTCGTTGCGCGGATGAAAAGTCCGCGTGAACAAATGTGAGTCATTTTTGCCGCGACCTGTGGCGGAGTCGCGCCAGCGCACTAAAGTAAACGAGCCGCTCCGGCGAAGGGCCTGCGGCTGCCACTTCGGGACGGAAGCGGAACAACAATCGCATTCCGCGCGTCGTCACCGTCCTAGGCGTAACGAAGATTGTCGACTCTGGGACAAAAGCGAATAATCTGAGCATGATGAAGGGGGGCTCAAAGACCAGCAACGGGGTGGCCGACGCGCCGGACCCGCTGATCGCGTCAGAGCGGCTCGAAGGGCCCGCCGCGGCGACTCTCGAGCTCAGTCTCGACGAATTGCTTCATCAACCGCTGCCCGAGCATCTTCCGCCGGAAATGTTCACCGGTCCCGGGCTGCTCGCGCTTGCCGACCTTCTCCCGATCATGACCGCTTACGTCGACTGCGGTCAGATACTCCGCTTCCTCAATCAGCCGCTGGCCGATTATTTCGAGCAGAACCGAAGCGAGCTTCTCGGTCTGCCGATCCGCGAGGTGATGGGCGAGGAGACCTATGCCGAGCGAAGGCCGCTGATCGAAGCCGCGCTTCGCGGCGAGCGGCAGTTCTTCGTGGCTTCTTTCCCGCACCCCAGCAGGGGCGCTGCGGCGATCCAGGCCGAATATGTCCCGTGGCAGGGACCCGACGGCGCCGTCGCCGGAGTCGTCATGCTGATCAAGGACGTCACCGAGCAGATGGTGGCCGAGCGCGCGCTGAAGGAGAGCGAGGCGCGCTTCCGGCGAATCGCCAATCAGGCGCCGGCACTGATGTGGGTGACGAGGCTCGACCGCACCCGCGACTTCGTCAACGACGCCTATATGGACTATCTCGGAACCGACGACCGCGAGGTTGCCCGGACCTACGACTGGCGCTCGGGCATCCATCCCGACGACTCCGAACGGATCGTCGCCGAGTCAATTGCGGGCGAAGCGACTCTGAAGACCTTCACGCTCGAGGGACGGTTCCGGCGCGCCGACGGCACCTATCGGTGGCTTCGAAGCACGAGCTCGCCGCGCTTCGGTCCGGACGGGGAGCATGTCGGGTTCATCGGGGTCGCGACCGACATCACGCTTGCGAAGGAGGCGGAGCTCGAGCTTCGCCGAAGCGTCGAGGAGCGCACTCGCGAGCTGGCCGTGAGCGAGGCCCGGTTCCGCGCCGTGTTCGACACCGTTCTGGAAGTGCTCGTCTTGATGGAACCTGACGGGACGGTCGTCGAGATGAACCGCAAGGATGCCCCGTGGCGCGCCAAGAACCGCCGCGAGGCGGTGGGCCGGAAGATCTGGGAAGCGCCGACCCTCAAGATGTACCCGCAGCACATCGACCTGATGAAGAGCGCGGTGAAGCAGGCCGCCGCTGGGAAATTGTTCGAGCAGGAGGTGCGAATGGAGCGCGACGGCGCTCCGACGGCCTATCTCGACGTTTCGGTCCAGCCGGTGCACGACAGCGAAGGCAAGGTCATCTACCTCCTCTTCGAAGCGCGCGACATCACCGACCTCAAGGCCGCTCAGGAACAGCTCCGCCAAAGCCAGAAGATGGAAGCGCTTGGCCAGCTGACGGGCGGAATCGCGCACGACTTCAACAACCTTTTGACCGTCGTCGTCGGCGGACTGGATATCATCGCAAAGCGCGCCGACGACTCCAAGCTCAAGCGCTACGCAGAGAATGCGCTTGGAGCAGCGGAGCGCGGCGCTCGGCTGACTGCGCAGCTGCTGGCCTTCAGCCGAGTCCAGCGCCTGGAAGTTCGGCCGACCTTCGTCGCTCCGCTCATCCAGAACATGCGCCCGCTGCTGAGGAATGTGCTCGGCCCAGGGATCAACAAGGAGTTCGACCTCGACGACGCGATGATGCCGGTGATGGCCGATCCGACGCAGCTCGAGGTCGCCATTCTCAACCTCGCGATCAACGCGCGCGACGCGATGCCCAACGGCGGAGTGCTGAGCTTCGCGACGAACAAGGTGAGTGTCGCTGGCGATCCCGACCTGGAGGATGGCGATTATATCGAGCTGACCATCAGCGACACCGGCACCGGAATGCCGCCCGAAGTTGCCGAGCGCGCGTTCGAGCCCTTTTTCACGACCAAGGAGGTTGGCAAGGGCACCGGCCTCGGCCTGTCGATGGTCTACGGAATGGCGCGCCAGTCCGGCGGGGCAGCGCGGATTGAAAGCAAGCTTGGCGAGGGAACTGCTGTGAAGCTCCTGTTCCGCAAGGCGGAAGAAGTCGCTCGCGAAGCGTCCGGGCCCGCGTCGGAGCCAATGCAGTCCGAGATAGACAAACAGACCGCATCAATTCTCGTCATCGACGACGACCCGGACGTACGAAGCTTTATCGCCGCAGCGCTCGAGGAGCAGGGCTACCGCGTTGGCGAGGCCGGCGACGGTCGCGAAGGCTTGGCGACCGTCGAACGTGACAAGCCCGACCTGGTAATCGTCGATTTCATCATGCCGGGATTGTCCGGCGCCGACGTTGCGAGGAAGATCCGAGCGAAGTGGCCCGACCAGAGGATCCTCTTCGTTTCCGGCTATAGCGAGACGGACGCGGTCAAGCGCACGGCCCCCGATGCGCCGCTCCTCACCAAGCCGTTTCGAGCGGATGCGCTCCACCGGGCAGTGCGCGGAGCGCTGACGTCGGTCGTCTGAGGGAAGCCGGGCACCCGCGGAAATAGATTTCGGCTCGTCGGGAATAAACCCGCGCCGTCGCCGGTCATCACATCGCTGTCTCCACGGAAGGACGACCGATGTTCGATGACGATGAGGGCGAGAGGCGCCGCGGATTCCTCAAATGCATGGCCTGGGCCGGAACCGGTGCGTTGTTCGCGCTTGACGGCGGCCTGTTAAGCTCGGTCGGAATCGAAAGCGCAATCGCTTCGCCGGTTCGGCGGGCGGCGGTCCAGCCATTCACGTTCGTCCAGCTGAGCGACAGCCACATCGGATTCAACAAGCCGCCCAATGCCGACGCCCGCGCCACCTTTGCCGAGGCAATCGCCAAGGTGAAGGCCCTTCGAGCGAAGCCGGACTTCATCATCCACACCGGCGACGTGTCGCAGCTTTCTCGCGACGACGAATTCGACGACGCGGACCAGATGCTGAAGGCTCTTGGGCTGCCGGTGTTCTTCGTTCCCGGTGAGCACGACATGCTCGATCCCGACGGAGGAAAGGCCTTCCTGAACCGCTTCGGGAAGGGGACACATGGCGCCGGCTGGTACAGCTTCGACCATCGCGGGGTCCATTTCGTCGCGTTGGTGAACGTCGCCGATCTGAAGCCCGGCGGAATGGGCAATCTTGGAACCGAGCAGCTCAAATGGCTGGCTTCCGATCTTTCTGGACGGCCGTCGT
>DASQYQ010000493.1:0-5246 GCA_035639115.1 Sphingomicrobium sp.
CGCGGCACGAGGTCTCGTCGCTCACGTCCGCGAGCAGGGCGATGGCGCCTTTTCCGAGCTTGTCCAGCGCAGAAGCATTCTTGTCGGCATTGCGCCCGGCGATCGCCACTGCCGCGCCCGCGCGCGCCAGGCCGAGCGCCATGCCGAGGCCGATGCCGCCGTTGCCGCCCGTGACCAGGGCGCACCTGCCGGAAAGGTCGAACGCGTCCATCGCGGCATTATCCATTACTTGACAAAAGCAAGTAGTCCGCCCGAGCATGGGCGCATGTCGCACGTCGACGCCGTCCGGCGCTTCAACCGCTTCTATACCCGCCGCATCGGCGTGCTCACCGACCGCTACCTCGGCAAGGACGCGACGCTGCCCGAGGCGCGCGTGCTCTACGAGCTCGGCCACGACGGGCCGACCACCGCGAGCGCGCTCGGCCGCGCGCTCGATCTCGACCTCGGCTACCTCAGCCGCCTGCTGCAGGCGCTGCGCAGGCGGGGCCTGGTTCAGGCCGCAGCGTCGCGCGACGACCGGCGCCAGAGCGTCCTTTCCCTGAGCGCCGAAGGCCGCAAGGCCTACGCCGCGCTCGACAAGGACTCGCGGCGCGCCATGAGCGAAATGCTGGCGTCGCTCGAAGGCCCGGAGCGCGAGCGCCTGGTGGGCGCGCTCTCTGCCGTGGAGCGCGTTCTCGAGAAGAAACCGCAAGCGATCCGCCTGCGGCCGCATCGCCCCGGCGACATGGGATGGGTGGTCGCGCAACACGGCGCGCTCTACGCCAAGGAATACGGCTGGGGCGGGCGCTTCGAAGCGCTGGTCGCCGACGTGGTCGCCGGTTTCCTGCGCAATTTCGATCCGAAGTGGGAGCGCGCCTGGATCGCCGAGGCCGGCGGCACGCGCGTCGGCTCGGTGTTCGTGGTGAAGAAGGATCGCGCGACCGCGCAGCTCCGCATGCTTCTCCTCGACCCGCAAGCGCGCGGCCAAGGCCTCGGGCGCCGGCTGGTGCAGCAATGCATCGCCTTCGCGCGCAGCCGCGGCTACCGCAAGCTCATGCTCTGGACCCACGAGAACCTCACCGCCGCTCGCGCGATCTACGCGAAGCTCGGTTTCCAGCTAATGAAGAAGGAGAAGCACCGCCACTTCGGCGTGCCGGTAGTCGGCGAGTATTGGGAACTGCAGCTGTAGCAAGAATTCGGGGACGAAGCCCGAACTAATCGGGCGATGAAAAAGGCAGAATAATCAGCACGCAAAAAACCCTAAGCCGCTCCCCGGAATGGCCGTTGCTGCAACGCTAGGTAGCAGGTCTTCAACCACCCCTAGCAAAGGAGCACCGGCATGAAACGGACAACATTGTTTGCCGCACTCGCATCTGCGTTTTCACTCTCGTTTGCCGCGTACGCGCATGAAGATAGCACCAGCCAAAACAACTCCGACTGGAGCAAAGCCACCCAGCGCGTTGAGAGCATGAACGACCAAGAGAGCCAGGGTGAAGAGCAAAGTCAGAGTCCCGCCATCGTGAAGCAAGCACAGGAGAAACTGAGTGCTATGGGTAAGGACGTCGGCACGCCCGACGGCCAACTGGACGCGAAGACCCGGCAGGTCCTGAAAGAGTACCAGCAGGAAAACGGCTTGCAGCCGACCGGGCAGCTGGATCGGCAAACCATGGCTGCGCTGGATCTCAATCAGAGGGCCTCGTCAGCGAACGGCGGGACATCTTCGAGCTTGCAGGACAACGACACGAGAAGAATCCCCGCGGCCAAAGGTACGTCGGAAGACACGCCAGCCTCCCGATAACGCGCTAGTCCGCTCCGAGCCAAAAGCGGACATTCCACGGCTGACGAGCCGTCGTCATTGGATCACCCGATCCGCCCGAGCCAGGATCGAATCGGGAATCTTGATGCCGAGAGCCCTCGCAGTGTGCATGTTGACGACGAGCTCCAAGTTGGTGGGTTGCTCAATGGGCATGTCGCGAGGCTTGGCGCCGCGCATTATGCGGTCCACAAACTCCGCACCGCGAGAGTAATGTCGCCGAATACAGAGCCGTAAGACATCAGACAGCCGGCATCCACATATTCGCTTGCTCCGCAGATCGCTGGCAATTTGTGTCTGAGGAGCGACTTTGACAGGACACTGCGGGCTTCCGGTGGAAACGTCAATGCATCAAGAAGGAAAATAGCGGCGCCCGCTCCGTCTCGCTGCGCTTCCGTGACCCATGCATCGAAACCAGCGGGCAGCGGCAATTTGGAGATATTTACCCGGAGCTTACGTTGCCTCGCCGTATCGATGATCTCGCCGTCTAAAAAACCGGCGCGGTTAAACCCATAGCCGTAAGCGATGGTGCGCACCGAGGGCAAGAGCTCGGAAATTAGCTCAACCTGTTTCCGGGCAGTGCCGTCTTGAAGCGTCGTCTGACCAGTAAAGTTGCCACCGGGATGCGCAAGCGAAGTCACAATGCCGTTGGCGACAGGGTCTGCCACATGGAGCATCACCACCGGTACCGCGGTATTCGCGCGTTTGGCGGCCAGGGCCTCCTGGGTGCCGGTGGTCACGATCAGCGAAACCTTCGCTTGCGCGAACTCCCGCATGATCGCGTCCGCCCTGGCAGCACTGCCCTTTGCGGTTCGGGGTAGAAACTTTACGTTCTCCCCATCACGCCACCCAAGTTCGCGCATCTTCTTATAGAAGCGCGACCAACTCGGAAGGTCGTGATCTGCGGGATCGGAGCCCATTGACAAGATTCCGACAATCTTCGGCTCGTCGGCGTTCGCCCCGAGCGCGGCGAGGCACAACGCCAACGTAAGCGCCGCGATTAAACCGCGTCGGCCTGTCATCTATCCCTGGAACAGTCGAAAGTCGAAGTCTAGCCGGTCGTCGCGCATGCCAGTATTCCTTCTTTGCAGCGGATGACCGACCGCTATCGGCCAGAAGCGGACCTCCCCCGGCTACGACGGGTTCTCGGAACGGAGACTTAGACCTCGCGAAAGAACTTAATCGTGAGGGCGCTTCGCCGGATAAGTTCGACGATGTACCTCGCCGAGGAAAGTACAAAAGTCACAAATACCAGATGGGCCTTGCTCGCTCCGTCATGGATTCAAAGATTGCGGAATTTGGCGCGGGCGGCGCGCGACTCGACTTCGAGAATGAGCGCTCGATGGAGGGCTCGGGATGCAGGGCGATATCCGCAGGTTCTACTTGCTCGACGCGCTTCGGGGATTGGCCGCGCTAGCCGTCGTTCTATGGCACTGGCGGCATTTCTTCAGGACTCCCACCGTGGTGGTCGAGAAAATGCCTTTGCATGCGTTGCTTCTCCCCGTCTACACGAATGGCTTGCGCGCGGTCGATCTGTTCTTTTGCCTCTCCGGCTTCGTCTTCCACTGGCTCTATGCGAAGCGGATAGCGGACGGAGCAACAAGCGGCCGGGAGTTCTTCGTCCTGAGGTTCTCGCGCCTGTATCCCCTGCACCTCCTGACGCTGCTGCTCGTCCTGTTCGGTCAGCTCGCCGTAGCGCGGTCTACGGGCCGGTTTTTCATCTATGCCGACAACGACGCGCTGCATTTCCTCTCGCAACTCGTCCTGGCGCCGCCGTCCGCGCTCGATCGGTCATTCAACGGGCCTGCCTGGTCGCTTTCGGTGGAGGTGCTGCTGTACACCATATTCTTTTTCGCCTGCCGCCATCTGTCCTCGCGAAAGCTCTGCATCGCGCTGGGACTCGCCGCGGGTCTCATCTTATGGCCGGAATATCCGCTCCTGGCACGAGGACTCTTTTCCTTTTTCGCCGGCGGGGTCGCTTACTTCACCTACGACGCGCTGATACGCCGGGGCGTCAACTTGACTCGCTCGATTGGCGCGGTGGCGGCAGTCGGCTGGCTGCTCACCCTCGTTCAACTTCGCGGGCATATTTTCGAGCTGTCCGACGTAGCCGCGCTGCTATGGACCGGTATCTTTCTTTTTCCGACTACCGTGCTCGCCCTTGCATTGCTCGAAACAGGCATGGGCTCGCTGTGCAGACCGCTCGCGATTTTCGGCGAGATGTCGTACTCCTCTTATCTGCTTCATTTCCCGCTGCAGCTCGCGCTACTCCTGGGCGCACGCGCGCTCGGCATGCAGCCGCACTATGATTCGCCTGCCCTTCTCCTCGCTTTTCTCATTGTGCTCGCCGTCGTGTCACTTTGCAGTTACCGCTATTTCGAAATGCCCGTGCAAGAGCTCATTCGGCGGCAGTTCGCGCAGCCTCGAAACCGGGCTTCGCGCCTATTGCGCCATGCCTGATGCTAGGTCTGCTTGCGGCCTATTGTGTTGAAAAACTCCGAAATGGCGGTCGGTAGAAAATTTGGCCAACGAGAAAGCAAATCCAAAAGTCATTCAATGATGGCCCGTACGGCGCTTAGCAGGCGCGCTGCTGAAATCTCGGCGCCGTCATGTGTCCCGCGGCACTCATTGAGCTGCGATGCTCATAAGCGCTCAGAATCTTGCGCGGTGGGTCGAAAGGGAGTTTTTCAACAGAATAGGCCAATAGCGGTCATTGCGTTGCTGCAGCGCGCAACCCCTCGATGATGGAACAAGCCAAATGGATCCGTCGCACGTTTACTGCCCCGGCGGAGTAATCTATCGCGGACTTCGAATACAGACCGGTTGAAAGGGAGGAAGAATATGATCGATGCAAAGTTGGCCCCCTATGGAGCGTTGCTGCTGCGCGTGAGCAGCGGCGCGCTATTCATTCTGCACGGCCTCTACCTCAAGGCTTTCGTGTTTGGAATGGCGGGCGCCGGAAAATATTTCGCCTCGCTGGGGCTTCCGGACTGGTTCGCATGGGTGGTCATGCTGTATGAAACGATCGGCGGGCTTGCGCTTATCCTAGGCGTATATACACGATGGGTCGCGGTTTTCCTCGGAGTGCACCTGCTGTTTGCCGCATATCTGGGTCATGCCGCTAACGGATGGCCATTCACGGCCAAGGGCGGTGGTTACGAATATCCGATGTTTTGGGCAATTGCGTGCTTCACGCTCGCGCTTCTAGGCAGTGGCGCGCATGCGCTGAAGCCCGACGTCCGGTCGGCATAGCGGGCTAGAACGCGGCCGTCAGTGAGTTGCGAGGTTCGCGTGGAAAGGTCCGCTTTTGGTTGCGGTCATTGCCACGTCTTCGCAAAATTCCACAGATCGCTCAGTATCGGATAGGTCGATACCATTCCGACCACTACGGCATGGGTGACACGGAGCCAGCGTCGCCGAAAGGCTTCGTCGTCGAGCGCAAGGACGAAGAGGA
>DASQYQ010000494.1:0-4510 GCA_035639115.1 Sphingomicrobium sp.
CGGTCACGTCGACGTGAGCGGCGAGATCGGTCGCAATTTTTGCCGCTGCCGCCGACCGCGCTGTGACTCGGATGCTGTAGTGGCCGTAGGCAACCCGCTCGAACAGGAAAAAGCCGTCGAAGTCGGTGCGCGTGGTGCCGACCACCTTGCCGGCGGCGTCGACCAGCTCGATGTCGAGACCCTCGAAGCCAAGCCCGCCGCTCTTGACCACCGATCCTTCGATGTCGCCGCCGCCGACCAAGCCGATCTGCACGTCGGCCGCGACTCCAGGACGCGGAACGACGACCTGAAGCGCAGTCCGCGGGACGAGCATCGGATCCGCCAGGCTGGATTCGTCGATTCCGACAGCGACCGGCGCATAGGGCGTCAGTCCGGCGACGGTCACGGTCCCTTGAGCGTTGGTCATATGCTCTGACAGCTGATTCCCGGTGGTGATCAGCGCGCCTTTTTCGAAAGGCTCGTTGCTGTCGTGGACGCCGTTGTCGTTGAGGTCTCGATAGACGGTCGCGTGGACCAGCCCCGACTGAGCCAGTGGAACGCGTGAGAAGTTGAAGCCGCGATTGGCCTCGAGCGAGAAGTTCAGGTTCAATCCGATCGCTAGGGAGCCGTCCGTGGCGCCCTCGCCGGTCAACGCCACCGCCATGCCGTAGAAGCGACGGATGTAGGAGATTCGCGCGAGCCCCCGCCTTCCAACCCCATCATAGCCTAGGCCGCCTTCCCAATCGACCTTGTCGCTCGCCGACCAATAAGCGGAGAGCTCCGCCGTTCGAACGCGCGCTGTCGGCGAAACATCGAACTCCGTGGTGCCGCGCAGGCGGACTTCGCCCACTCGGCCGCTGCCGATCAGGTTGAGATAGACTTCGCCAGTCGAGCCGGCGTCGCCCGGCGCATAGATACGCTGATAATTGACTCCGCCGGCGAGGTTGAACCGCTGGACATTGGCGCTGAGGCGCATCGCGGCATCGACCTGCTTGGTGCCGTCGAGCTGGTCGAGCATGTGCATTTCGGCGTGCGCCGGAATGGTCGTCCGCCCGATCTTCAGGGGCGCATCTAGGTCGACCCGATAGTCGCGGACCGACTCGCGATTCCGCCCCTGCAAATGAAAATCGTTCGCAGCAATGGCCTCGGCGTTGACGTTGACAGGGCCTATCTTGCCCACGATCTGGGCTCGAGCGGCCGATCCGCCGCCGGATTCGCGGGCGGCGCCTACCTCGACCAGCGCGGTGCCGATCGATCTGCGGACGGTCCCCTCGACGAACGTCACCCGTTCGTCCTCAAACAGCATCGTCCGCGCAAGCGCGGCAACCGAAGTCTTGCTGTTGATCCCGTGCTCCAGCGCGACCGTGGCCTGCGCTTTCGGCACTTCGGACGCGTCGGGCGGCTTTTCCAGCGTGACAATGTCGCGCGTAGGCTGGTTGGCGCCTGCCCAGTACCAGGTCTTGCCTGGGGGAGCGCTGTCCTGGCCGACGTCGACCATTTCCTCGCGCGTTCGGATCTGCCCTTGAGGACCGTACATCACGATCCGGATCCTGTTCTCGCCATAAAGAAGTTGCACGTTGTCAAAGACATAACGCTGGTCGGTAGTACTCCTGGTAAAGGCGAGCAGTTCGTCGTTGCGGTAGATTTCCGCTTCCCAGCCCGAGGGCAGGTCGCCTTCGAAATGAGTCTGCCCGAATGAAGTCTGAGCCGTGAGCGGGCGATTGGTGACGACCGCTCCGCGGCCGCTCGCTGGTGATCCGGTCAGCCCGCTTTGGAAGCCTTCGACATCTCCCACTCCGAAGTGGGTTGCATGCAAGGGTCCCAGCAGATTGCCGTCCGAATCCGAACGAAATGCCCTTAGACGCAAGGTCGCGGGCTTCCCTTTTTCGTCGGTGGTCAGTTGCGCGTCGTAAGACATGTCCGCGATTTCACCGGCCGCGAAGACGGACGATTGGCGATCGACCTGAACGCCGTCCTGAGCGCGATACGTCATCCCCGCGCTGACGACGAAGTCGAGCGCTGGCGCGCGCCACATCCGGTAAGGAATACGCACATGCGGCAGGTTCGAGAGATCGAATTTCGCGGGATGGATCCGCGCTGCGCGCTCCTCCCGCTCGCGCGCCAATTCGACGGGAAGCTTGGCGTCGGACTGAAGAACCAGGGCCGATCCGGCGGTCACCGGAGTCACCCCGATCCCGAACCAGCGCGCCAGGGCCCCGGTCTGGACGCACCAGCCCTCCGGCGTCTCGCGGATCGTGCCCGGCGCCAGCCTTTCGAATTTCCCCGCGCCGTAAGTGGCCGTTCCGGCGCCATAATCCACGGTGATGCGATTCGATTCCTGGAACGCCCAGCCGCTCGCCTTCCGCGCTTGCAGATCGATCTTCACCGGCACGTCGAGCGTCGTCACAAAGTCGCCTAAGACGACACATGTGCCTTCAGGCGCGTTGTAAGCGCGAACGCCGTCGCCGAGACGTAGCTGGCGAATGGTCACATCGAGGATGAACTGGTCATCAGGGTCGGCGGTCCAGTTGGAAGCGGCATTTGGCGGAGCGGGAGCGGATGCAGCAATGCCGCCGGCGCCAAGCGCCAGCAGCAACGCCGCGTTGCGCCGCCATTTCGCCCCACCGAACATGGATTGTCGCCTTGGCTGCGCCGCCCGCTTCTAGTGCAGAACCGCCTGGGTCTCGGCGATCGTCTTGTTGCCGTCGTCGAAAGTCTCGACATAGTCGATCGTGACCGGGCCGGTGACCGGCGCCTTGAGCTTGTCGTCGAACGGAACGATGACGTGGCGGCCGTTGATCTCGGTGTAGACGGCAACGCCCCTCGCCAGCGCCACCGGCGCTTTCATCCCCGGCTCGTAGACTCGAATGTCGCCGAAGGTCGAACGGCTGCCCGTGCGACCGAGCTCCAGTCCTACGGCCGGCTTGCCGTTCCATGTTTCCAGTTTGACGTCCCCGATCGAGGCCTTTGCATCGAGATTGCCGAGGCGGACGATGACCGGGATCGTGACTCCGTAGATTGGAATCAGGCGCAGCTGGACGCCCTTGGGCTGCTCACCCTCGGACGGCACGACCGGCTCGGGGGGGGGAACGGCGCGAAGCAAGAGGTGCACTCGATATTCGCCGTCGGCGAGGCCCTGCGGGGCACGGGCGGCGATCCGGATCGTCTGCGGTTCGTGGGGCGCCAGGGTCACTCGGCGCGGCGCATAGACGATCATGTTGGCCGCGGCCTGTTCGGCGGGCGTTGGGTCCTTGACCTCCTCGAGCGTTCCGTCGGCCTTCATCCGCCGGAACTCGACAGAGATTCGGTAAGTCGCCGGCTCATCGCCGATATTGTTGAGCACGAGCTCGGTGGAGCGCCGTCCATCGAGCACGAGGCGCGTCGGGGCGACCAATAGGTCGCCGACGCCCGCAGAAGCAGGGGCCGTTGCAGTCAAAGCAAGGGTGAGCGCGCAGGCGCCGCGGCGTACGGAGAACATGAACCCAACTCCTCTCGAAATTGGTCTCACTTTCATCCGATATGGGTAAATATACCGCTAACCACGCTTGTTTTTCGGGGCTTTCTCGTCCGCTCGGCGGCAACAAAAAGCCCCGCCGAAGCGGGGCCGTTGCGATTGGCCGGGAAGCCAGGCTTATTGGTAGTCGGCGGTGATAGTAAGGGTGCCGGTGTAGAGGCCGCCTGGGATGGTCCCGTCCACAGTGAGCGTTCCGCCGATGTCTACGTCGGTGCCCGGAGCACCGGAGTTGGTCATGGTTACGCTGCCCGCCACATCGGGTGTGAACGGAATGGTGTTGCTGCCATTCACGAGGCCGCCCGAGGTAACGCTGATCCCGACCACCATCTTGTTCGTGCCCTGGATGTTGAACCGAGCCTGCTTGGGGGCGCCGGAGCAAGTGATCTCGACAGGGCAAGTGACGGTGCCGGTTCGAGACATCACCACATTGCGCGTTCCGCTGTAGTTCGAGACCAGCAGCGTCCCGTAATCCATGTCCTGGATCTTGGTGAGCTGGACCGGCTTGACGATGTTGGCGCTGGTCTGGGCCGTGATCTGGGCCGCATTCGCAGGTACAGGCGCAGCAATCAGCGCAATTACGGCGAGTGAACGACGCGCGATTTTGGTCATGTGTCCGTCTCTCAATCGGCGTTCCGGCACGGACGCCTTCAAGGTAAGCGCGGCATTAACCATCACCGGTTGCGAAACGGCTGACGGACATGGTTAGCGGCCCGTTAACCTGTCGGACAAAGAGAGAGGGGCCGCCGTCGCCGGCGACCCCTCCAAACGCGGGTCGCGCCCGCGCTTCCTGGTCAGCTCTTACTGATAATCACCGGTGACGGCGAATGTGCCGGTGTAAAGACCGTCCGGGGTCGCTTCCGTGAGGTCGACCGAGCCACCGATGTCGACGTCGGCGCCGGCAGTGCCTGAGTTAGGCAGAAGAACTGTCGCCGGAGCATCGACCTTCAGCGTCAGGTTGTCCGTGCCGTTCGACAACGTAACATCGTCAGCGGTGATCTTAACCGTGGCGCCGTTAGA
>DASQYQ010000495.1:0-4421 GCA_035639115.1 Sphingomicrobium sp.
CGTCTGGGCGCAGCGAACTTCGAATTTCGCGGCGCCTATGTCTTAAGGTGGATCGTCGACAACGGGGGGCTTTCGACTCCATACGATTGCGCGGGATTATTCGGCGCGCCTTGCAGCATGCAGCCGCGGTGGAAGCACACCGCCCGAGCGACGTGGAATCCGCCGCAGGGGATTTCGCTATCGTTTCAGTGGCGGCGCATCGGAAGCGTCACGCTCGCCGCGCTCGATCCGAAGTTTAAACTGAGCAACGAGGTTAGCCCGGGGCACGCGAAGGTGCCGGCGCAGAACTATTTCGACGTCACGGCAGCGTTCGAGCTCAAAAAAGGGGTCCAGTTTCGCCTTGGAGTGAACAATTTGCTGGATCGCCAACCGCCGCTCATCATCAGCAACACGGCAGCGGGCGACGGCCCGATCAACGCCAATACCTATCCTGAATGGTACGATCCGCTCGGCCGCTTCGTTTTCGCCAGCCTAGCGCTCGCTTTCGCGCCCTAGCGCGACTTGATCAACGCCAGCAGTTGGGGGCTGCATTCGCTTCCCTTCGCCGCATCGGTGCAGAAATCGGGCCATTTCCCGGTCTCGCGCCAATATCTGATCAGCCCCAAGCGAGCGGCCAAGGGAATGAAGCTCGGGTCCTGCCGAAGGGTTCGCGTTACCGGCGTGAAGAGAAACCAAGGCTCCAAGTCTCGGTGATCGATGAGTGAATTGGCGACCTCGAAGGCCTGCTTCGTTTGTCCTAATCCGGAAAGCATCATGATTTCATGCTCGCGATCGATTGTGCCCTGATCGCCGGCCATGCGAATCTTAAGGCTCGCTGCCCCCGTCATTTGCTGTGAATGCGCGGCCTTGGCTTGAACAAAGTCTCGCCAGATCACGTTGCTATCGTGAAGCGAACTACGCGCATCCAACAGTCTGAAAGCGTCGAGCGCGTCAGACGGCTGCTCGAAAAATCCGGCGATGTACTGCTGCAATCTCCAAACGCCCGGATGGTTCGGCCATAACTGAGTGGCTTTCTGGAGATACGCCCTCGCGGCAGTCAAATTGCCCATGTTGGCATAACTGAACGCGAGTTTGGCTGTTCGGGGCGGACCCCATTCGTCAGAAGCATGCGCAACCATTTGGAACGATAGGGCTTCGCGAAGCCGCCCGACATTCCCGAGGAGCAGTCCCTCGTATGAATAGAGCGCTGCGAGCGGCTGCTTCGGGTGCTTCGCGAATTTTATGCCCCGTAACAAAATCGCTTCCGCCGGCTGGTAATTGTAGGGCCGCCTTTCAGACTCAAGTCCGGACAGGACGACATATGCCCCGGCGTCCTGCGGATCGAGTTTAAGAGTGAGATTTGCCTCCTGCCAGGCCGCGGCGCGCATTGCTCGCGCGCGATCGGGAATATCAATGTCATCCGCAGCCGCGGCGTAGGCGACGGAGAGGACGTCATGACCGAAGGCAAATTCCGGATGACGTGCAACGACGGCTTTGGCGCGATCGATCATTTGGGCCCAGTCGCCCTCCTGCGAGCCGCGGATCATCTCGTTTGCCTGAAGCAAAGACGAAAGGGCGTAGTCGTCGTTCAGCGGCGGGTCCGCACTTCGCGCGAAGATGGCCATGTTGATGACGTCCGCAACACGCGCGGCGACTTCCATCGGCAGGTCCGATGCTTCTCGCCGATCTCGCTTGAATTCCATCGACCATAATGCGGCGTGGCTGGTGCCATCCTCGACCCTGACGTCAACACCAACGTTGGGCCCCTCGTTGCGCACCACCCCTGTCACGATGAGGCCGGGTGACGGCGTCTCTTTGTCCGTCTGCTCGGCGGCCAATACCGTCGCAATCTGGGTGTCGCCGAACTCGTTCACGATCTCGTTCGGGACTCTTCGCGCCAGCGCGCGGGCATCGTCGGAACTGGTCAGCGTCTCGAAGGGCTGCACGGCGACACGCACGAGGCGATGTTCGTCCGCGGCGCGGCCCCTGACTATCCAGAATGTCGCAGCTGTCAGAACCAGGACGGCAATAGCAGCGGCCGCGCCAAATGCGCGAAGCCGGAAGCCGCGATCATGGCGCGCGCGGGACTCGACCTCAGAATTATCGTCGCCCACGCTCGATGATGTCAGGCGATAGCCAACGCCTGGAATGGCTTCGATTGCATAGGGAGCTTCTGGGTAATCCGCGGCGAGTTTGCGAAGCTTGCTGATGCAGCGATAGATCGCGTCGTCGCTGACGGACAGTCCGCGCCAGCAGCGGGCCACAAGATCATTTTGTGAGACCACCCCGCAACGCGCCTGCGCAAGCACCACGAGAACCTGCATCACTCGCCGCTGCAGGGTCCGCGAGATGCCGTTCAATTCGACTTCGCATCTGGCCGGCCGGACGCGGAGCGCTCCCAGATCGAAATCCGCCTGCTGTGCCAGGTCGATGCCATGCATCCAGACGGCGTCTTGCGTTGACTCGTACATCCGGTCCCCAGCCAGATTCCCCGGCAGCCACTCATAACACGCCGCGCAACGGCGACGAAGTCAGGCGAAGATCAGGCCAGATCGGGCAAAGATCGGGCCATGAATTTCAACGACTTAGGTACGCTTAGCCGCGATCCAGACTGAGGGATCACGGAGCTCGCGCTAGTCATTGAAAGGAAAACAGCCATGTCGAGCGGAACAGTCCAAGTGACTCGAAAAGCCATCGCTCGCGCCAGCATGTGTATGCTGGGAACCGCTGCACTTCTGCTACCTTTGGCTGCGTCTACGGACGCGAAGCCGGCTGGCCCCGTTGTCATCCGTGGCGCGGGAACAACCGATTCGACGGAACTTCGGCTTGCCTATCTCGCCAGCTTTCCGAACGGCTCCCTGAATCCGTCCGTCGATATGCTGAATGCCGGCCCGATGCACCCGGGGGACACCGGCGTCCTGAACTCCAACCCCACACTCCAAGCGGTCCCGGGCGGAATCCGTGTCGGCATCTCGCGCCCGGCGGACCTGCCGCCGGATGTCATTCCGGCGAATGGCCTTTGGGCGACCCCCGTCAATTTCGGACCAGGCTCCATCTCGCGCATCAAGGCGACTTATATTGCGCCTATTGGCCCCTTGCCGGGCGGCGGTTTCGCGATCGGAATCAACGCTAAGACCGGCGGTAGCGACGACCTCCCCACTGATACGCGCATTGCCGTGACCGTGAATGTGCGGCCCGGCTTTCTCGTAAGGTTGAACGTCCCGTTTGGGGCAGTCGAGACGACCAACATGGTCCTGCCGCAATCGGCGAAGGACGCGATTTTCTCCCCGACGGACCCGCAACCCTTCACGCTAGAACTGACCATCGACCGCACAAGCGGCAAGGGAACCGCGAAGCTCACCGTCTCCGATCAGGTTTACACTCTTACCTTCACCCTATCTGATTTCCTCGCCGACGGTGGACCTCCGGTCAGCGCGGTGGGACCAGGCATTGCAGTCAACGCCAACGCCCCCGGCCAAACCGCTTCCGTCGTCGTCCGCGATTTTCGGATCTACACTGCTATCGGCGGCTGAAAGAACAGGGCCGTGTCCAACTCACGAAGTCTAACAAGCGGGGTTTGGCGGCCAGGGACTTCAACAAGTGTCCGGGGGCGGCGGAGGCGGAGGTGGCGCGAGCATCGCCGCCTCCGCCAGCGCACGGAAGAAGGCGCCGCAGTCCTCGTCGGTCACGCAGGCGCCGGCGCGATCCTTCAAAATGACTCCGTGGCGAGCAATAACCGCAATGAGGGAAGCGCGTCGGATTGGCCGTCCTCGCAATCTTCGGCGTCATCCGAAACACGTCGGGAGTCAGCGCGGTTATGACGGGCAATCGCTTTGTTGCGTGTGCGATTGGACGGCGCTTGGAGGGTACAGGGCCGCGTCCTTGCGACTGGCCAGCGTGCAATTGCGGGACGTGGGCAACGGGTAAATCGAAAGCTCGCCGGGACGAAGCGCGCGATAAGCCACGAACCGAAACGGGCGAAGTCGACTTACGTTCGCGAAGAGCGCGAATGCGGCACCATAAAAGCCTTGAGACTTCCTCGTTAATCTTGGTCGAGTGGGCTTGAACCACGTTGTGAGTGAGGTGACCATGACAAAGCTTGATTGGATTTTGGCTGCGGCATCGCTCCTTGCAGTGCCTGCCACAGCCCAAATCGTTTTCAGCGATAGCCCGCCAGCCGCTCCTCCCACGAAACCTGCTGCGACAAAGAGCGACGCCGACAAGGTCGTCTGCCGCTCACAGGAGACGCTCGGCAGCCGCCTTCAGGCCCACCAAGTGTGCCTGACGAAGCAGCAATGGTCGCAATACGAGCTGGAGGAGAAGCAGAAGGTCCACGATATCCAGGACATCGGCCGCGCGCAGCAAGGTACTCAGTAATCTTCTGCGTCGACGGGTGCTCGAGAGATCGAGATCAAGGACCGATCGCTGAGCCAACGGCAAGA
>DASQYQ010000496.1:0-4197 GCA_035639115.1 Sphingomicrobium sp.
CCTTCTGGATCGTTGCGACAGTGTGCTCGTGGCCTGCCCGCCGGAGCGGCGTGCGCTCTGGGCGCATGTCCTGAAAGTGTCCGCTGCCGACGTCGAGATTCTCGTTCCGGATCTCACTCCGTTCGGCGCGATCGCGATGCGCGATTTCAATGGCCAGACGACGCTGGTCGTGAGCAGCCAGCCGCTCAATCTGCGCGACCGCATTTTCAAGCGCGCGCTCGATCTTGCGATCGCGATACCCGTCCTGGTGCTGGTGATGCCGCTCATGCTGCTGATCGCAATCGCGATCAAAATTGAATCGCCGGGGGCCATCCTGTTCAAGCAACAACGCGTCGGCAAGACGAACCGTCTATTCAGCTTGCTGAAGTTCCGAAGCATGCGCGTCGAGCACGCCGACGTAACGGGAGTACGTTCAGCGAGCCGCCACGACGACCGCATAACCCGCGTCGGCAAGCTGATCCGCTGCACCAGCCTCGATGAGCTGCCACAGCTTTTCAACGTCATTGCAGGCGACATGAGCATCGTCGGCCCGCGGCCACATGCCTTGGGATCGACCGCCGAAGACGAACTCTTCTGGCATATCGATTCCCGTTACTTCCATCGCCACATCGTGAAGCCTGGGATCACCGGGCTCGCGCAGATTCGCGGCTATCGCGGAGCAACCGACAAGCGTGACGACCTGACAAGCCGACTACAGTCCGACCTCGAATACCTGTCCGGCTGGACCATCTGGCGAGACCTGAAGATCGTCGTGGCCACATTTGGTGTGCTTGCTCACCGCAACGCATTCTGAGTCGAAGGCGGATTGGCTTTCGGTCAGGGCGGTCACGCTCTCACATTGCTTCCGTGGCCGAGCCTGTAATATTGAACCGCGTAGCCGCTCGTTGGAGAATCGCGGATCCGCTCCTGATGGGCTTCGAGGCGAATGACGCGGACCCACTACGAGATCTTCGGTGTCCAGCGGACCGCGAGCCGTGAAGAAATTCGCGCAGCTTACTTGGCGCTCGTCAAACAGCATCATCCGGACGTGGTCGGCGGCAGGGCGCCGGGCACCCCCGACACCATTGCGCTGCTCAACCGCTGCTATGCGGTCCTCCGCGATCCGCGGAAGCGGGCGCAGTACGACGCGCAGCTCCTTCGTGAGTCAAATGACAGGCAACTGACGCCGTACGTCCGGCGGGACCTGGTTGTGCAACATGCACATGGTTCGCAGCGGCAGTGGCGAATTCCGTTGGCGATTGCGGCTATCGCCGCCTTGGCGATCGTCGCGCAGCTGGCACGGGCCACGATGGGCGAAAGCGGGTATGCGGCCGGTGGCTTTCTGTCCTGGGGACGCGAGGGCAGCGACATGAAGCTCGAGCGGCCTTTGCGCGCCGCCGACATCGCAAATCAGGCGCAGCTTGCCACGACTGTCTCCACCGACATTGCAATCGGGGTCAGCAAGCATTGTTTCGACGCCGCTCGCGATGCTGATGATGTCGCTTCTGCAAAGCTATGCATAATCTTCGACGACGCCTTTCTGTACTGGCGCCAGAACGCGAATGACTACGATGCCATGCCCCTATACTTCCGCGACGAGATCACGCGGATGCGCCACCTCGATGCGCTCGGAGGTGCCGGCGACGATACCGACAGGGTTCTCGCCCAGCTGCGTGACCTGACGTTCAGAGCGCTGCTCGCCCAATTGCGGCACGACTCTGTCTCGGCCACGGCGGTGCCAACACCGACCACGAGCGGAGAGCGGGGGACACACCGAGGGAGCGAGGAGGGCACAGAGTCCCAAAATGAGACGATCGGCCAGGAAAATTCTAAACAGCCTGTTTTCAATTAACTTTAAATAAACTACGTTCGTTAGGTTCGGATGGAGATCCCGATGAAAAAGTTTGCGTCAGTACTGCTGATTGGATCGGTTTTGAGCGTCCCTGCCGCAGGCCAGGTTAGGCCTGGCGACTGCCGTCCAGTGCTTCCGGTTCTCGACAAAGCAGTCGCAGTCGTTCCCCAGGACGTGGTAGTGCCGCAGGCGGCGCCGGTGGTCCCGGCCGCGCATCACTTCTTGGGGCTTCCGTTCCTTATTCCGCTTATTGTTGTCGGCGGCGCCTGCGTGATCGAGTGCGGCAATCATAGCCACGGAACACCAACGCCTACGCCAACTCCGCCGGTTAGCCCGGCCTAAGTCTTGGAATCGCCGGCCCGACGCACGCCGGCCAACACACTCGCATCGTGATTCCGAAGCTGGGCTTTGCGCGCCCCTAGAGCTGGGCGAGCCGGGTCCCACTCGCGCGTGGCAGCCGACCGATTGCAGCGATGACGACCCTGATCCGGCGGCCAAAGCTCGGATGGTCGAGCGACAGGTCGCTCCACCACATGCGCCGACTGGCACTTTCTAGGAAACTGATACCGCCAAAGGGCGAGTAGCCGGCCGCATTCATCAGCGGGACCGCATAGCTGTCGGCGTCGACCTCCATGCTTTTTACGCGCGCGCTGCCGAATCCGAGCATTCCAAAAAGGCCCATGGATTCATTTTTCGCGTGGCCGAGGATGTTGTGGGCCATTTCGTGTGCGATGACGAAGGCGAGCTCATCGTCATTCGCCGCCTGCTGCATCATGGCCGTCGTGACCAGGACCCTTCTGCCGTCCGACCAGGCGTTGAGGTTGGACGACGTCGAAAGGACGACGTTTCCGCCGCAACCGCTCTGGCCCTGGATGGTGAGGTGCAGAAGTTCTCCAGCGCGACGGACGAGCAGCTGAGTTGGTCCCTTGGCCAAGGCTGCTGACAAGATTGCTAGGAACCGGTCCTCGCGGTCGTAGGATTCGCGCGATCGCTCTACGGCCGATTGGTCCTCGACGCGTGCGTCTCCGACGGCCACGATCTCGTCGTCGATCTTGAGCCCCGCTCGATCTGCGGCGCTTCCGGGCACGATTTGCAGGACTCCGAATCCAGCGCGAATCGAAAAGGCCCGCGACACCAGCGCGCGGGCCGGAGCTGGATATTGGGTCAGATCGTGGGAAATGATTCCGCTCATCATTTCGGGACGCGCGCAGCTTTGCGCGTTTGCAGCGGCGATTCGATACCCGATGGTGGCAACACGCAGCTGTTCCGCACCAAGTTCCCGGATCGAAATTCCGGCGGCGGCAGCTCCTGACGCAGTCATCGCCAAGGCAACGCCGGCAAGAGCGAGCATTTTGTTTGCGTTCCGTCCAAGCATCACACTGCTCCGATGGGGAGCGGCAATGTGGCGGCCGACTGGTTACCATCCGGTTAGGGCTGTTTGCGGAGCTCGGTTCTTGTCCGTCGGGCGAACAAGTGTAGTTTCGCGCCGGGGGTGGGACGTATGCGAGCCAGCACAGACTTCAAGCTGACGGCCGGCCTGCTGATCGTTGCGCTTGCAGTCGGGGGAGCGGGGTTGGCCTTCCCGCTGCTGCAAATGCTGCTCGGCCTTTGCGCGGTTGCCATCGGCGCTTACTTTGCGTGGACTCCGCAGGCACGGATGAGCTCGTTCGCAAGAATGGGCCTTGGACTCGCCGCGGCCATGCTGGCGTTGATCGCCCTGCAGCTCGTCCCCTTGCCTCCCGCCGTTTGGCAAGCGCTGCCTGGACGAGAGGTGCCGGTGCAGCTCGACCAGCTTCTTGGAACGTCCCACTGGCGTCCCTGGACCCTCGATGTCGAGGGGACGGTCCGGTCGTTGCTCGTCCTGATCCCTGCGGTGGTGTTATTCGCCGGATGCTTGCGGCTGACCACGCCGGAGCGGCTGCGATTGCCATGGATCATCGTCGCCTTCGCGCTGATCGGAGCGATCCTCGGCATTGTTCAGTTTGCTACTGGAGGAGGCCTTACTCCTTATCCCTCGGCGCACCTCGGCTATCCGATCGGACTGTTCGTCAACCGCAACCACAATGCAGCGCTCCTTCTCGTCTCGATCCCGCTCGTGGCTGCGCTCGGAGCCGTTCAGATCGCGCGCGGAAGGACGACGGCGACTGTCATCGCCCTTGCCGCGATCGCCGTCCTCGCCATCGTCGTTCTAGCGACGACGTCGCGGATGGCGCTCGTTCTTCTTCCAATCGCGGTGGTTTCGTCGCTGCTATTGCTCTTCTTCTCGGGATCGCTTTGGCGAATTGCCTTGCCTTCGGTACTCGCACTGGCCGGCCTGGCGGTGATCATCGTCGCCGGCGGAGGCTTCAATAGAACCCTGACGCGCT
>DASQYQ010000497.1:0-7627 GCA_035639115.1 Sphingomicrobium sp.
AAGGTTTTCACCGAACTCACCGGCCGTCATTCGAGCGAATTGAACGAGGCCTTGGGCCGCATCGGCTTCCGCCGAAGCCAGTCCGTCGCCTATCGCCCGAGCTGCATCGATTGCTCCGCCTGCGTCTCGGTCCGAGTGCTCGCCGCGGAATTCCAGGCGAATGCGACTCAGCGCAAGCTGCTCCGCCGCCACTCCGATCTCGAAGTCAGCGCGTGCAAGCCGTGGACCACCGACGAGCAATATGACCTTCTTCGCCGCTATCTCGCGATCCGCCATCCCGGCGGCGGCATGGCGGAAATGGACGAAAGCGATTTCGCCGACATGGTCGAGCAGACGCCCGTCCGAACCTACGTCATCGAATATCGTGAGCCTTCGAAGGACGGTCGGCCCGGCAAGCTGATCGGCGCCTGCCTTTCCGACCAGCAGAGCGACGGCCTGTCGATGATCTACAGCTTCTTCGACGTCGGTCCCGACGCACGCAAGGGCCTAGGGACCTATATCATTCTCGATCACATCGTCCGCGCCGCACGGGCGGGGCTGCCTTACGTCTACCTTGGCTATTGGGTCGAAGGCTCGTCGCGAATGGCCTACAAGACCAGCTTCAGGCCGCTTGAACGGCTCGGCCGCGACGGCTGGAGGCGAATGGGAGAGAGCGAGCCGCAGGTCGCGAAACAGCCGATCGTGCTCCCGACCCGCCGTTCGCGCGGCCGGCTCCTCATCGACGCCTAACGGCGCTCCCACTTTCGGCGTGCGATCATCACTGCTCCGACCACGCAAGCACTGAAGAGCGCCGCTTCGAGCACGGTGCTCGAATAATGAGTCACGGGACCGAACCCTGCTTCACCGAATAATCGGCCGAGCTGGTCGATTCTGAGCCGCGAGCCCGGAAAAGCCTGCGCAAGCAGTTCCAAGCTGCCGAGCATCAACCGTCCGCCAAGCAAAGCGATGATGATTCCGCCGGCGGCTCCGGTGACGCCGCCAAGCGCTACTGCCTGGCGAGCGAACCGGACTTTAGAAGCAAGCCAAGCGCCCGTGCCGACTGCGGCGCCCAGCAGAAACCCTTCCATCGCGCCGGTGATCTCGCCCGGAGAACGGCCGACGAGAAGAACGAAGGAATCGTGGCCGAGCAACTTGCCGAACGCCCCGACGAAAAGCCCGCCGGCAGCTCCCGCGAGCGCCAGCCACGGCAAGGACTGGCGCCTCGCGAACAACATGCCGGCGATTGCGAAGCTCACTCCCGCCGCTCCGATCACGCCGATCAGAGCAGTCGCGAAGAGCAGGACAAGCAGTACCGAGATGGCGCCGATCCCAGCCTCGGACGCCGCCGCGAAGCCGTAGACTAGACCGCCGATCACGCCGGCGAGCAGGCCTCCGAGCGTCCCGGCGGTGCCCGTGACCATGAATTGCCGCCAGCTGTCCGGGGCTTCGCCCGAAGCTCGCGAAGGAGCAGCCTCGACAACCTCAACGGCTGCGATGAATCGGTAGCCGTGCTTCGGCACCGTTTCGATGAAGCGGGGGCGGCTCGCATCGTCGCCGAGCGCTCGCCGAAGCGTCTTGATGCACTGGGTCAGCGCTTCATCGGTGACCGGCACTCCGCGCCAGACCTCGTCGAGGAAGCGGTCCTTCGAAACCAGCTTGCCGCAATCGCTGACCATCAGCGCCAGCGCGTCGAGGTAACGGCCGTTGAGCTCGATCGCCTGGTCGTCGGCAAGCAGCCGCCGCTCCTGCGTATCGAGCAGGAATCCTTCAAAAGCGAAGCTCGCGGCCATTTTTCAGCAAACCCTCACGCGTTGCTCATGCCCCACAGCGCCGATGCGAGGCACGACGGAATCACTAGCATGCACGGAGCTTTTCTAATGGCAAGCAAGGCAGAAGGAGGAGAGGGCCCGAGCATTCCGTGGCGCCTCATCCTGTGGGCGATCCCGGTCGGACTGCTCATGATTGCGTGGCTCGCGCACTTCCCCTGGACGAGCGCCGACTTCATCGTCGCCGCCGCCATCTTTGCAATATTCGGAGGCACGTTCGAGCTAGCGGTGCGCGCATCCGGAAACTCGGCCTATCGCGCCGGTGCTGCGGCGGCATTGGTCACGGCGTTCCTGCTCACCTGGGTGAACCTCGCGGTCGGAATCATCGGGAATGAGGACAATCCGCTCAACCTCATGTTCTACGGAGTGATCGCGGCGGCACTGGCGGGGTCGATCGCGGCGCGCTTCCGCCCCGATGGAATGAGCCGAGCGATGATTGTTTCGGCCGTCATCCAGGCCCTTATCGGGATCGGCGTGCTCCTCACCGGCGCCGCGGCCACCGAACCGCCGGGCCGGATCGGCCTCCTCATCCTCATCGAGTCCTTCGCCGCGCTGTGGCTTCTCTCCGCATGGTTCTTCCGAAAGGCCGCCGCCGCACCATCGAACATGCTATGATGCGCGCTGAAGTGAACCTTTGAAGCTCCGGAAGGCACCCATCCGATGCGGGAGGGTCCGGACGTGAATGCAGTAGGGACGGCAATTCGCACCAGGACCGAAGCCGCACCGCAACGCACGCTCGACGAACGCGAGCTGCTCGAGCGGGTCAAAGCGCGTGATGTGGACGCGTTCGAGAGGCTGTACCGGATCTACCAGCCCCGTCTGGCCCGATTCCTGACCAACCTCGTGAAGCGCCCGCAGCTGGTCGAAGAGGTGTTGGACGATACGATGATGGTGGTCTGGCAAACCGCGGCGAGCTTCAGGGGGACAAGCAAATTGTCGACCTGGGTGTTCGCAATTGCCTACCGCAAGGCGCTCAAGGCACGGGCGCGCTGGCCCGATCCGGTCGAGGACGAACAAGTCGACACGCGAGCCAGCAACGATCCCGCGCCCGATTCCGAACTTGAGCGGAGCGGCGTCCGGAATGCGCTTGTCACTGCCATGGAAGGACTTTCGCCAGAGCAGCGAGCGGTCGTCGATCTCACCTACTTCCATGATCTCGGCTATCGCGAGATCGCCGAGATCCTGAGCTGCCCAGTCGACACGGTGAAGACCCGCATGTTCCACGCCAGGCGGCGCCTCAAGCAGGCGTTCTCAGGCACATTGGCCGACTGGCTCTAGGAGGTAGGGCGATGCCCAACCGGATCGAAACCGAAGTGCGTCCGCATCACGACGCCGAAGAGCTCCTTCCGTGGTATGCTACGGGCCAGCTCGAGGGAGATGAGCTCGCGCTTGTCGAGAACCATCTCTCGGGCTGCGCCTACTGCCGCCGCCAGCTCGCTTTCGAGCGGCGGATGGTGGACGAGTTCGAAGCGATGACTCCGGAGGTGGACTCCGGCTGGGCACGGCTCAAGCAGCGGCTTGAAACGCCGGCGCAGAGGCGAGCGAACATGGCCGTCGTCGTGCGCGAAAGGTGGACGGACAAGGTCGCAAATGACGTGGCCGCCCTGTGGCAGACGGTCAGCCGACCCGCAATTGCGGCGCTGGCAGCAGCGCAGCTGGCTTTCGTCGGAATCGCCGGAACCTTGCTCTATTCGCTGAGCCAGCCTCAGTACCAGACGCTCGGCTCGGCGCCTCCGCCGCAATCCGCGAACGTCATCGCGATGTTCAGGCCGGACATGACGGAATCCGAGATCAGCCAGCTGCTGCGTTCGAACGGAGCGGCGCTGGTCGGCGGCCCGACCCCGACCGACGCCTATCTCCTGCGCGTGCCGGCCGCTTCGCGCCAGTCAGCCCTCACTCGGCTGCGAGCCGACCGGCACGTGCTTCTCGCGCAGCCGATCGACGGAGCGAAGTCATGAAGATCGCCCGCCGCCTGCTGGCGGTGTGCGCAGCTGCGGCGGCGTTCGCGCTGAACGCGCCCGCCGCCGCGCAGGGCTCGCCGTCGGTCGCTCCGGAGCGCCAGATCCTGGTGATGGTGCGCCATCCTCCCGATCATTTCCGGCCGAACGGAAGCTATGGCGGCGATTATGGCGGAGACCTCGCGCGAAGCGCGCGCGAGCGCCTGGCTCGCGATATTGCGCACGACCATCAGCTGACCTTCGTCGACGGTTGGCCGATGCCGATGATCGGCGTCGACTGCTTCATCATGGCGGTTCCGGACGGGCGGTCGACGGCCGCTGCCGCCGACGAGCTCTCGCATGACCAAAAGGTCGCCTGGGCCGAACCCGTGCAGCTCTACCAGGCGCAGGGTGCGGCGGCGTCTCCCAACGACCCGCTGTACCCGGCTCAGCCCGCCGCCCAGAAATGGGATCTCGCCGAACTGCACAAGATCGCAACCGGCCGGGGGATCAGGGTCGCAGTCATCGACAGCGGCATCCAGGCGAACCATCCCGACCTTGCCGGCCAACTTATCGTCAATCGCAACTTCGTGGCGGGCCAGTCGGAAGTTGCCGAGGACCACGGAACCGGCGTGGCCGGAATCATCGCTGCGAAAGCGGACAATGGCCTCGGGATTGCAGGAATTGCGCCCGGCGCTCGACTGCTCGGGCTCAGAGCATGCTGGCAACAAGCGGGCGCGGGCGCCCACACTGTTTGCGACGGCCTCAGCCTTGCCAAAGCGCTCTATTTCGCTGCCGAGGAAAAGGCCGACGTGATCAACCTCAGCCTCAGCGGACCCGACAGCCGACTACTCACTGCGCTGGTCCAGGCCGCCGTTGCACGGGGGTCGGTCGTCGTCACCGCCTATGATTCGCAGAAGCCCGCCGGCGGATTCCCTGCATCGGTCCCCGGCGTGATCGCAGTCGCCGACCATAGCTTTGCAGCGGGTTCCGCGCCCGTCTACATAGCGCCCGGCCGCGACGTGCCGACGACGCAACCGGGAGGACGATGGTTTCTCGTCAATGGAAGCTCGTTTTCGGCCGCCCATGTCAGCGGCCTTGCCGCGCTCGTAAGGCAACGGAGCCACGGCGCAGAGGTGAGCCTTGTCTCCGACCGGGCGGTCGGCGGCACGATCGACGCCTGCGCTACTCTCGAGCGTGCGGCGGCCGGCTGTGATTGCTCGTGCGGCGGCGCGCACGCTTCTGCGGCGAGGTTCGCCCACTAGGCTTCCAACTTTCTGCGCTGCCTGGATGCTCGCTTGTTCCATTGCAGCGCCGGCAGCAGCCGAGGTTGGCGCCACTTTTTCCATTTTCAGCGACGATCGGTTCCGCGGCTATTCGCTGAGCGATGGACGTCCGGTCGGCACGTTCGACTTCGCTTATGACGATTCTTCCGGCTTTTACGCCGATGCAGCCGCAACCGGAGTCATCCGCCAGGGCAGTCCTTCAGCGCTCGGTGCCCAATTCAACGGCGGCTTTGCCAAGCAGCTGAAGTCCGGAACGACTCTGGACTTCGGAATCATCTACTCGAGCTATTCGCATTATTCGCAAGGCGGCGGACGCAAGTCCTACGGGGAGATCTATGCCGGAATCGCGCGCGGCGCATTTTCATCACGCATCTTTCTCTCGCCGCATTATTCGGAAGCAGGCCTGTGGACCACTTACGGCGAGATAAACGCCAACATCAGCCCGGCGCGGAAATGGAGCATCGATGCCCATGCCGGCATATTGCTTCCGTTGCGGAACCCCGACGCTGACGAGAATTACCGCCCTGCGTTCGATGCCCGCCTCGGCATAACGCGCGAGCTCGGTCCGCTTTCACTGCACGCTTCCTGGGTCCTGGGCGAACACGGACGCGAATATTATGGCGATGGGGCGCGCGGGGGAAGCGCGTTCATCCTCGGAGCAACCTGGGCGCTCTAGCCGAACTCGTGAACCCATCGACGCCTAGCGGACACTTACGATTGCCGCCGCGAGCGCGCGTGTGACTCTCTCCCCCTGCCGCGCGCTCCCGGCGAGCATTCCGACGACCCATCAGGGCCGGTCGGTCCCCTGCCGGCCGGTCCTGACCAGGCAATGAAAAAGGGCAATGAAAAAGGCGGGGCGCAACAGCGCCCCGCCTCCTCTCCCAGCCCCTGTTTGTAGCTTTTAGGCGACCGCGGCTTCCGGAAGCGGCTCGCTCGCCTCGTCCGGATCGCGAAGCACGTAGCCGCGGCCCCAGACTGTCTCGATATAATTGGCACCGCCGCAAGCCAGCGACAGCTTTTTGCGCAGCTTGCAGATGAACACGTCGATGATCTTCAGTTCGGGCTCGTCCATTCCGCCGTAGAGATGATTGAGGAACATCTCCTTGGTCAGGGTCGTGCCCTTGCGGAGCGAAAGCAGCTCCAGCATCGCATATTCCTTGCCGGTGAGGTGGACCCGGGCGCCGTCGACCTCGACCGTCTTGGCGTCGAGGTTCACGGCGAGCTTGCCCGTCCGGATGACCGACTGCGAATGGCCTTTGGAACGGCGGACGATCGCATGGATACGCGCAACCAGCTCGTCCCGGTGGAACGGCTTGGTCACATAATCGTCGGCCCCGAAGCCCAGCGCCCGAACCTTCGAATCCATCTCGCCGATGCCCGACAGGATCAGGACCGGCGTCGAAACCTTCGCGGTCCGGAGCTTCTTGAGCACGTCATAGCCGTGCATGTCCGGCAGGTTCAGGTCGAGCAGGATGATGTCGTAATCGTACAGCTTACCGAGATCGAGGCCCTCCTCCCCGAGATCGGTGGTGTAGACGTTAAAGCCTTCGGTGCCGAGCATCAGCTCGATGCTCTTGGCGGTCGTTGGCTCGTCTTCGATCAGCAGCACGCGCATTTGCGGTTCCCCCTCCGCGGCCCCAGGCAAAACGCTCAATTGCGTTAAGCGCCCTTAATGGCCTTGAAGCATCCATTAACCATTCGAGGTCTGAAGGGAAAAGGTTAATATTTCCTAACTCGCTGGATTCCTTGCTTTGTTGCAGAGGAGTCACAATTCGCTCCACTGCTTGCCCACCGGTTGTCCACAGGAGGAGTCCCCGCGTTTGCTCTCGGGAAGCGGCTCGTCCATGGCGGGGCTGTGGATCTTTCCGAGTGCATCCTCTTCATCGACGCCGAGGCGATCGTGATCGACAAGCCCGCCGGCCTTCCGGTCGATACGCCGCGCCGAGGAGGGGATTCGATCGCGTCCAGACTGGATGAATTGAAGTGCGGTTTCCAGCGCCCGCCGACGCCGATGCACCGGCTCGACATGGACACGAGTGGCTGTCTGCTCTTTGCACGGTCGCCGAAAGCCCGGAGCAGATTCCAGAAGGCGTTCGAGACACGCGCGGTGCAGAAATATTATATTGCGGTGGTGGGGACCGAGCTTTCCGAGGAAAGCGGCGTGGTCGAAATCCCGCTCGCAAAGCATTCGAGCGCGGAAGCGGGATGGAAAATGGTGTCCGATCCTGATGGTCTTGAGGCGACAACGCACTGGCGAAGGCTGGCGGTTCGCAATGGCTCCACACTGGTCGAGTTCCGGCCCGTCACGGGACGGACGCACCAAATACGCGCGCACGCGCGAGAGGCGTTCGGCAGCGGGATCGTCGGCGATCGAGTCTATGGAATCCCTGGCGGACCGATGCTTCTCCATGCATCGCGCCTGATCGTTCCGCGCGAGGGCAAGCCGGAGATCGACGTGACTGCACCGCTTCCGGACTATTTCGGCGAGTGGCGCGATGCGGCCTGAGGACGTCGTCATTCCCGAGGACGCGCTCAGCGAGACCTTCCTCGCCGCGACCGGTCCGGGCGGACAGAACGTCAACAAGGTCGCGACGGCAGT
>DASQYQ010000498.1:0-2081 GCA_035639115.1 Sphingomicrobium sp.
AGATCGCATCCAACTCAAAACAGTTCACGGCGATGGCGCTGATCCTGCTTCGCGACGACGGGAAGCTTAGCCTCGACGATCATGTCTCCAAGTTCATCCCCGGCATCACCGGTGGCGACAAGATCACGATCCGCCAGTTGCTCTCGCACACGTCCGGCCTGCAGGACTTCTGGCCGCAGGACTACATGTTCTCCGACATGACGGTACCGACGACGCCGCAGCATATCGTCGACAAATGGGCTAAGAAGCCGCTCGATTTCGAGCCCGGCGCACGCTGGCAGTACAGCAACACGGGCTATGTCGTGGCTGGCATGATCGTGGAGAGGGTCAGCGGCGAGCCCCTGCTGACCTTCCTCAACCAGCGCATCTTCGGGCCGCTTGGAATGAGTCCGCTCGATCAGGACAATACCAACACGCCGGCCTTTCCTGCGGGCTACCACCGCTTCGCGCTGGGTCCCGTTCGAGTCGCACGGCCGCCAGCGCGCGGATGGCTCTACGCAGCGGGCGAGCTGTCGATGACCGCCGCAGATCTCGCGAAGTGGGACATCGCACGGCTGAACCGCTCGCTCATTCCGGCGCGGGACTGGGTGGAACAGGAAACGCCGGTGCTGCGGACCGACGGCCGCACCAACGGCTACGGCCTCGGCGTCTACAATACCTACGCGCGCGAGCGGCACATCATCAATCATGGCGGAGAGGCCGTCGGGTTCCTGACCCAGAACACCGTCTATCCGGACACGAAGGACGCGATCATCGTTTTCACCAACTCCGACTTCTCGGGCGCTACAGGTACGCTCACCTCGGGGATCGAGAAGATCGTCCTTAACTCGCCGGAGCCTGCACTGACGAATGAAGAGGATCGGTTGGCCGATGTGCGGACCGTCTACGACGCCCTGGCGAACGGCCAGGTCGATCGGTCCAAGTTTACAAACAACCTAAATTACTATTTCGACCAGAGCACGCTTGGCGATTATCGAACCAGCCTAGGCCCGCTTGGCGCCCCTCAGTCGATCACCGCCAACGGACCGCCACGTCTGCGCGGCGGATTCGTCAATCGCAACTTCACGATCCACTATTCTGGCGAAAAGGCCCTGACGCTCGTGACTTACGCCGAACCTGGAGCGAACGGCCGCTGGGAACAGTTCATGATCATGCCGGAGTGATTGCAGTCTAGCGCTTGGCGCCGAATACTTTCGCCAGCGCCTCGTAGCGTTCCGCAAGCTCGTCATGAACCGCGGCAACGCGGCGCGCGCGCTCACTCATTGCACGCTCGGCCCGTTCGCGCTCGGCGAAATAGCGGCCGTAGGCTTCGTCGGTCATCGGCGGTTGAAACGAACAACGCTTTGCGCCGTTCCGACGGCCGACCGACTCAGCGTCTCGCCGACGTCCAACAACCGTTAGTCGCCTCTCCGACTCTCCGTCATCCGCCGTTCACCAGCCGGCCACGATCAGCGCTTCGACAGGGGCACCAAAAAAGGCGGAGAGCGGAGTGGACATCAATTACCTGTTCCTCAGGCAGCAAACCGAAAGAAGCCGCGCGAAAGCGGCGACGTCCGATGTCGCGCGCAGAATACACGAGCAGCTTGCAGATGAATATGAGCGGCTGATCGAGGACGCGACCGCGGGCCGTATAACCTTCGTCCATTCGCAACAGCGGAGCTACGCCACCGACTAGGCTCAGCCAGCCGTTCTTCAGCAAATACTCACGTCTTCCTGATGACCCAAGCGCGGATTGGCCTCTAGATCTTCACGAGCTGTCGAAGGGCACCAACGGGCAACCCGCCTTCAGCCGGGCCATGGCCAGGACAAACTTCGCCGGGCCTTCATGAATCGGCGCCGCCGCCGCGGCATCTCCCTGATCCACGACGCGCCCGAAGCGCGAAGAGCGTCGAAATTGCCGTCGCACCGACAGAAGGCGGACGCCGGTCTGACGGGTGACGAGGCCTACAAGCTCGACCGCACGTCGGAGCTCAGGCCGATCTATCATCTCGCAGGTCATCAGCGAACCATGCGCGGATGGCTGGCCGAAGGCCTGCTCGTACTCCCGAGATGGAAGCTTCGAAGGGTTCCGGCACTACGCT
>DASQYQ010000499.1:0-3062 GCA_035639115.1 Sphingomicrobium sp.
GAGTCCGCCCTTGGCGCCCGAGGGAGTCGTGCCGTCCGAGGCCTGCGCGCTGTCGAACACCCACGATGCTTCCGCTCCGATGCTGATCATCGGGACATCGCCGCCGAAGCTGAACTCAAACTTGTTCACGAGCGCGTCGAAGGCCACCATCTGGTTGGCACCCGAGGGTGTGTTGTAGTTGTAAATTGACAGGTAATACAGCAGATCGTCGAGCGTGTACGTCACCGACGTTCCCCCGCTCACCGTCGGCGCCTTGCCAAATGCGGATTGCAAGAAGGCCGAGCCGTCGGGCGCCACACCTGCGCTTCCATTCCCTGCGGCCGAGAAAGTGAGATCGACGGATGCGATGCGCCGACCGCCCTGCGCGATGATCTCGTCGAGCGTTCCGGTCTTGTCCGGCCGCTGGATTTCCGCCTGCGTGGCATCGGTGTTGAGCGTGGTGATCAGGCAGCAGTTCGAGCCCGTTACTGCCGCGGCAGTTCCAAACGCGCTCTGGATCGCCACGTAGCAGCGTTGATTGCGTTCAAAGACATCGGCCATTTACTTTTCCTCTTTCTCCACAGCCGGGGTCTCTTTCCAGGACTCGGCGAATTCAATGGCAGCGATGATCGCCGCCTTTTTCTTCTCCAGAAATTCCTTGGGCGCGTACTCGTGCGTTCCGAAGGGAGAATATTTCTGGAACTCGACAGGGGTGAACGCTTTGATCGCCGGATGGTCCGCCGGCAGAATCATGCAGCCGCCCAGCGAGGCCTGCTTCGCCAAATCGTCGGAGAGTTCGGCCATCTGGCCGAAGGCCACGAAGTCCGTCACGTCGCGGATATAAGAGGGCAGCGAGCCCACATACACATAGATCTTTGGCATTACACGTTCACCTCAAATGAAGCTGAATATACGATTTCCTGCACGTAGCCGATCGCCTTCTGTTCTTGATCGAGCCACACCTGCTCATTGATGTCGTTCCACCCTAAGCCGTGATAGCCGAATCCCGGCATCTCCGGGTCGAGCGTCTGGATCATGGCGGATTCGGTGGCTTCTCGCAGATCGACCAGGCCGGGTTTCAATCGCCCTTCGACGGCGAACCAGAAGCGCCAGTACGCCGTGATCTCGCCCGAGAATTTGCGCGGCTTGGCAAGTTGCCGGTCCTGTCCGGGCCCGATCCAGAAGGCGACTGCGGGGAACGTCGGCTCGTGATGAAAGAGCAGGCCTTCAAACGAGCGGTTCCCTTCGAAGAAATTCTGCACTCCGAGAGATTGCGAAAAGTCGATCGCGTACGACAAATCGCCAATCCCGAATTCCGCGCACGCCGTAGTCAGGCTGTCGTTGAACAGCGCGTCGAAGCGTGCGAGCAAATTGAGCCGGAGCACGCGGGATGCCTGGACGCTGCTCATAGGTCGAACTTCCGGTGGAGAGCCAACGTCACGAGACCGTACGGCGGGTTGAGTACTTTGCTCACCACGTAAACGGTGCCGTCCGCCCAGTCCACTTCGTCCTTGCGCTGCGGGTTGGTGATTATGGTTGGGTCCACTTCGATGTCCGCGAAATAGCCGGGCGATGCCGATTGATCGATGCGCGGCGGAAGCAGCGTGCAAGTGGTTGCGATCGGATCGGCCAGGCCCTGCCCTCCGCGATACGCGATCGATTTCCCGAAGGAATCGAGGCAGGCATCGTTTAGATCGGAGATCGCGTCGTCGAAGTCGGACATGTAGAGAGAGAAATTGCGGGGCGGCCGGAGAAGGGGACCGCCCCATTGCGTTGCGGGAGCGGAACTACGCGGTGGTCAGCTTCTGGATGACGGACGGCTTCAGGCAGATCGGCAGAGGATTCATCTGCGTTTCGATCTGGACGCCCTTGTCGAATTCCATCAGCCGCTGCTTGGCGTAGAAGGGAAGTCCTTCTGTGTTGACGGTCTCCATGTAATCCGCCGGGGCATACCAGTTTTTGAAGACGCTGGTTCCCATCGGGAACATATACGCCGCGTTGGTATCGACCAGGGGCTGCGATGCGCCAGCGGAATCCGTGACGGAGCCGCTGTAGTTGATCCACGCCACGCCGCCGAAGTAGAACGGACGAGCGCCGCCGGCAAAGAGGCCGGCCGCGTTGGGTTGGACCGCGCCGCCCGAGAAATCGTCGGCCAGGGTCTGCCCGTTGTTCTGGAAATAGGTGAAGGCCTTGATCACGTTCGCGTGGCTCACGAGCAGATCATAGAAGCCGTCCGAGCAGATCGCCACGAAGCCGGTCATCAGCTCGCCGCGGAGGGCAGCGAGGATGGCGCGCTTGCGGGCCGCGATGGCGCCGAGCACGTCGGTCGTGCTCACGCCGAGAGCAAACGAAGTCGAGGTCTGGGAGAGGCTGAAATCGCCGTAGATGTCCAGGATCGTGGTGCCGGAGCCGTCCTTCACGAGGCCGGCCTTGAGCACGCCGAGACGCATCCATTCGAGCGTCTGTTCGTGCTTGATCCGCATCTCGCGCATCTTCTTGCCGAGGATCCACTGCGCGTCCTGCACGGCATCGCTGCCGGGCCGGCGGCGTCCCTGTAAATCGGCAGCCAGGATGGAATCGTTGGCCGCGAAGTGCGGGATGGAATAGCTGCGGGTCTTGCCGACAGAGGTCTTGTTGGCCACGCCAGGTCCGCCCCACTGGGACTGCGGAAGCAGCGAGTTGGTGATGGGGTCGAAGTCCACGGCGACGGTGCGCTGCATGACGCCCTCGTCGGTAAACAGGCCGAGCGCACCCAGGCGCCCGTATTGCGGGGTGATGTCGTTGATCGCGTTCGTCAGGGCCACGACACCGAAGGCGTCCTGCGAGAAGACATTCAGAATATTGACTGACATGGTTGTTCGTTCTTCCTTTCGGGCGCCTTACACGCCATAATCCGTCCGCGCAGTGATGCCGAGCGCGGCGAGCTGCGCGAGCGCAGTGGTCTTCTGCCCGGCGTTCATCCCGGAGGTATAGGACAGGTTCGTGGTCTTCAGGATCGCGGGGCCGCGCACCACGGCGACCGCGGTCTTGTCCGCGCTCGAAGCGTCGGTGGCCACCAGCAGCACGCCTGCCGCGACAGCGGA
>DASQYQ010000500.1:0-3150 GCA_035639115.1 Sphingomicrobium sp.
ATCGACTCCTGCATCACTTCGCCGAGCTTGCCGGTCGTCTTGATCTGACCTTTGCCAGGGACCGTCACGGCCTCGATCGTCAGAAGCTCGCCGCCGACCTCGGTCCAGGCGAGGCCGGTCACGGCTCCGATCTGGTCCTCTTCCTCGCCCATTCCGTAACGGAACTTCCGGACTCCCAGGAAATCGCCGACATTCCCGGGCACCAGCTCGACCTTTTCAGCCTTGTTTTCGAGAATCTGGCGGAGGGACTTGCGAGCCACCTTCGCCAGCTCGCGCTCGAGCGTGCGAACGCCGGCCTCGCGCGTGTAGTGACGGATGATCGTCCGCAGCGCGTCGTCGGAGAAGCTAAGCTCCTCCTCCTTAAGGCCGTGCGCCTCGATCTGCTTGGGGATCAGGTGGCGCTTGGCGATCTCGACCTTCTCGTCCTCGGTGTAGCCCTCGAGGCGGATGATCTCCATTCGGTCGAGCAGCGGCTGAGGCATGTCAAGCGAGTTCGCCGTGGTCACGAACATCACGTCCGAAAGATCGTAGTCGAGCTCGAGATAATGGTCCTGGAAGCGGCTGTTCTGCTCCGGGTCGAGGACTTCAAGAAGCGCGGACGACGGATCGCCTCGGAAATCCTGGCCGAGCTTGTCGATCTCGTCGAGCAGGAACAGCGGGTTCGACGTCCCCGCCTTCTTGATGTTCGAGATGATCTTGCCCGGAAGCGAGCCGATGTAGGTGCGGCGATGGCCGCGGATTTCCGCCTCGTCGCGCACTCCGCCCAGTGACTGGCGAACGAACTCGCGGCCCGTTGCCCTTGCGATCGAGCGGCCAAGGGAGGTCTTGCCGACTCCGGGCGGGCCGACGAGGCACAGAATCGGGCCTTTGAGCTTGTTGGTGCGCGCCTGGACCGCGAGATATTCGACGATCCGCTCCTTCACTTTCTCGAGCCCATAATGATCCTCGTCGAGGATCTGCTGAGCCTCGGCGATGTCCTTCTTGAGCCGTGACTTCTTGCCCCACGGAAGGCCGAGCAGGACGTCGAGATAGTTGCGGGCGACGGTCGCCTCGGCCGACATAGGCGCCATGGCCCGGAGCTTCTTCAGCTCCGAATTGGCGCGCGCCCTTGCCTCCTTCGACAAGCGGGTCTTGCGGATCTTCTCGGCGAGCTCGGCAAGCTCGTCGCCGCCCTCCTCGCCTTCGTTCCCAAGCTCGCGCTGGATCGCCTTGAGCTGCTCATTCAAATAATATTCGCGCTGCGTCTTCTCCATCTGCCGCTTCACGCGGCTGCGTATCTTCTTCTCGACCTGCAGCACGCCGAGCTCGCCTTCCATGAAGGCGAACACCATCTCCAGCCGCCGCGACGGGTTAAGTTCGCCGAGCAGCGCCTGCTTGTCCGCGACCTTGATCGAAAGATTTGAGGCGACCGCGTCGGCCAGCACCGAGGGAACGTCGATCTCGGACAGCTGGATGCCTGTCTCGGGCGGCAGCCTTTTGTTGAGCTTCGCGTAATTCTCGAACTGGTCGATGACCGACCGCATGAGAGCCTGGACCTCGGGCCCGTCGGCGTCCTCCTCCTCGACCTCCTCGATCTCCGCGGCGACATAGCCTTCGCGCTCGACCAGGCTGACTAGGCGCGCGCGCTTCACGCCTTCGACCAGCACTCGGACCGTGCCGTCGGGAAGCTTCAGAAGCTGCATCCCCGTGGCGATGACGCCAAGGTCATAGAGCGCGTCGCGGTCGGGGTCGTCCTCGCCCGGATCGAGCTGCGCGACGAGGAACAGCTCCTTGTCGGCGGCCATCGCCACTTCGAGCGCGGCCACCGACTTCTCTCGGCCGACGAACAAGGGAACAATGCGATGAGGGAAGACGACGATGTCGCGGAGAGGAAGGATCGGAAGAAAGCGAGTCATGCGTTAGTATATGGGCGGCCCCACCGGGCGGCGCAACAAAGGCGGGAACATTGGTCCGCTGTCGGCCGCTTTAGGTGGCTCAAGGAGGCTTCCATGGCTGAAGACAGAGAAAAGATCAGCACCGGCCCGAACGAGGAGCCGATCAACGAGACAATAGCCGGCACCGGCCCCGGAATCCCCGACGACGCGCTCGCTCCGGGCGAAACCGAGCTGCCCCGGGCGCCCAGTGACGAGGAGGTGGAGGAAATGGCCGAAAGGCTAGGCGCGCCCAGTGCCGAAAAGGACACACTTCCGCTGGAAGGTGAATGATTTACGGCCATTTGAGTCGGCCGATTCTGTCACCGTTCAGCTTTCACTGATATCGTCGGCCCGTGAAGATTCGTCATTCCCTCCTCGCGATCAGCGCGCTCGCCATCTCTTCCGGTGCCTCTTCCCAATATTGGCCCGCACCGGTCCCTCGCCCCGCGCCACCGCCTCTTCCGCCTGCCCCGGCGCCGGCACCTCAGCAGCCGCAAGCCGCGGTCGAGGAGCCGTGGATGGCGCGTCCGCCGGTACCGGAGGCCCAGCCCTGGCAGGCGCCGGCGCCTCGTTCGAACAAGTCCGCCGCGCTCGAGCCGATCGATCTTCCGCCCGCCATCGAGCAGGGCGTCGACATGATCTACATCGATCAGTCGCTTATCCCGCGCGCCGTACGCCAGCAGCACGGTTTCCTCGCGGAGATGCAGGACGCCGCCTGGAGCGCCGCTCCCGTCGATCTCTTCAGCTCGGTGAACCCGATCTACACCAATCTCCGCCGCGGGCTCGTCAAGTACGAGCAGACCTGGGGCAGCCTTCCACAGATTTCAGTCCCGGCAGGACCGACGCTCAAGCCCGGTTCTACCGGTGACCGAGTCGCGACTCTCCGGGCGCGGCTCGGCCTTCCGGACGGCGGCAGCTACGACGCGGCTCTTGCTGCCAAGGTGAAGGCGTTCCAGGCCGTGCACGGTCTCAAGGATGACGGCATCGCGGGTGCCGGCACGATCGACGCACTCAATCGCGGATCGGACTATTACGAACAGCTGATCATCATCAACCTCGAGCGGGCGAAGCGCCTTCCCGCGCCTGAGGAGCAGCCAAAGTACGTCGTGGTCGACGAAGGCGATGCGCGTCTTTCGATGTGGCAGAACGGCCAAAAGGTCGACGAGATGAAGGTCGTCGTCGGCAAGTCCGAAAGCGCCACTCCGATGATGGCGGCCTACATCAAATATGCGGACGT
>DASQYQ010000501.1:0-5216 GCA_035639115.1 Sphingomicrobium sp.
TCTGGATCCCGGCGAGCACGGTGCGTTCGTAGTCGAGACCACTCATGAGGACGGCGACGCCGTCATTCTCCTGCCCAAGGATATTTTCGGGCGGGACAAAGCAGTCGTCGAATACCAGCTCGTTGGTCGGCGATCCGCGCATTCCGAGCTTGTCCATCTTCTGGCCGATCGAGAAGCCGTCCATGCCCTTCTCGATGAGAAAAGCCGTGATTCCGCGGCTTCCTTCGCCCGTCTTGGCGTAGACGACGAGCGTGTCGGCATAGCCGCCGTTGGTGATCCAGAACTTGGTGCCGTTGAGACGGTATCCGTTGCCGCTCTTCTCGGCCTTCAGCTTCATTCCCACGACGTCACTGCCCGCGCCCGCCTCGCTCATGGCCAGCGCGCCGACGTGCTCACCGCTGATTAGCTTGGGGAGATATTTAGCCTTCTGGTCCGGGTTCGCCCAGCGGCGGATCTGGTTGATGCAGAGGTTCGAGTGCGCGCCATAGCTCAGCCCCACCGACGCCGACGCGCGCGCCACTTCCTCCTGCGCGACGACATGCTCGAGATAGCCGAGGTCAAGCCCGCCGAACTCCTCCTCGACCGTGATCCCGTGCAGGCCAAGCTCGCCCATCTCGGGCCAGAGCTGGCGCGGAAATTCGTCCGTCTCGTCGATCTCGGCCGCGATTGGAGCGATCCTGTCGCGAGCGAAGCGCTGGGTCGTTTCGCGGATCGTGTCCGCCATTTCGCCGAGCTGAAAATCGAGTCCGGAGTCGGACATTTGCGGTCTCCTGTTCGGCTGGCGCGCTAGCAGACGCCGGAGCGTTTGAACAACCGGCTCTCCGGTCTTATGTGCGCTGCAACAATCCGACTCCGGAGCATACAATGGCCACGAACACGACCGACCCGATCGTCATTCTCTCCTACGCACGCACGCCGATGGGCAGCTTCCAGGGCGCGCTTTCGCCGCTCTCCGCCACAGAGCTCGGCGCGACTGCGGTTAAGGCGGCCGTGGAGCGCGCAGGGATTAGTGGCGAACAGGTCGACAAGGTGTTCATGGGCAATGTGCTTTCCGCCGGCCTCGGACAGGCGCCGGCGCGTCAGGCGGCGCTCGGCGCCGGCCTTCCCCGCTCCGCCGAAGCGGTCACCATCAACAAGGTGTGCGGGTCGGGCATGCAGGCGGCGATCTTCGCCCACGACATGCTCGATGCGGGCTCGGCCGACCTCATCGTCGCCGGCGGCATGGAGAGCATGACCAATGCGCCGTACCTGTCGAAGAAATACCGTTCCGGCGCGCGCATCGGACACGACACAGTTTATGACCATATGATGCTCGATGGCCTGGAAGACGCCTATGAGCCCGGTCGCGCGATGGGCACCTTCGCCGAGGAAGCCGCGCAGGAATATCAGTTCACACGCGAGGACATGGACAATTACGCGATTGAGAGTCTGCGCCGCGCCAACGAGGCGATCACTCAAGGCAGGTTCGACAAGGAGATCACGCCGGTTACGGTGGTGACGCGCAAAGGCGAGGTGACGGTCGACCGCGACGAGCAACCGGGCAAGGGCAATCCGGAGAAGATTCCGCAGCTGAAGGCCGCCTTCGCCAAGGACGGCCGGATCACCGCCGCGACCTCTTCGTCGATCAGCGACGGCGCAGCGGCGCTGGTGCTGACCCGCCGGAGTGTTGCCGAGAAGCTCGGCAAGAAACCGATCGCGCGCGTGGTCGCCCATGCTGCCGCGGCTCAGGAGCCGGCGCGCTTCACATCCGCTCCGGTACCCGCGCTTCACAAGGTGCTCGAGAAGGCCGGCTGGACCGTTGACGACGTCGATTTGTGGGAGGTCAACGAGGCCTTCGCCTGCGTCGCGATGATCGCCATGCGCGACCTCGGAATCCCGCATGAGAAGATCAACGTGAATGGCGGAGCGACCGCGCTCGGTCACCCGATCGGTGCCAGCGGCGCGCGCATCACGACGACCTTGATCGCGGCGCTCCAGGATCGCGGCCTCAAGCGCGGCGTTGCGAGCCTCTGCATCGGTGGCGGGGAAGCGACGGCAATCGCGGTGGAACTTATTTAAGGTTTAACTCGCGGCCGTAACGACGTGGTGGTATGGGCCCTCCCCTCAAAAAGGGGAGAAAGCCGATGCGTCTTACGATCTGCCTCGCCGCCGCCGCCGTCATGCTCTGCGCCGCTTCGGGCCAGGCCGTTGCGAAGAAAGCCACTAAGGCCGCGACGTTCCAGCTCAACGAGACCAGTTGGACGTACACCGACAAGAAAGAGGGCAAGGTCAAGGAATCGATCGATCCTGACGGCAATTACATCACCCAGACCATTGGCGGAAAACATGTCGACCATGGCATGGCCGTGATGAAGGACACCAAGGCGTGCTTCACCAGCGCCATGACGAAGGAAGGCGAGATCTGCTGGACGACCATGCCCGTCGCCGTTGGTCATTCGATGCACACGGTCAGCGACAAGGGCGAAAAGCTGACCGTTCACCGCGTTGCCTACGTCAAGTTGTCCATGCCGAAGTAAGTAGCGCCTCGGCGCTATTCCTGGGCCTCGAGAACTACGGCCGACGTCAGGTTCATCCGGTCGCGGAGCGCGCGCCACGGAATCAGTGCCGTGCCGGTCGCAGCGCGATAGGGATAGCCGGCGTTTGCCCAAGGGTTCTCGCCCGGCGCGTAAGGATAGGGATCGCGAACGATCAGCCACGGCTCACCGGTGGCCAGATAGTCGCCGTCATAGCCAGTTATGAGGTCCGCAAGCTCTGCCGCTTCCGGAGAGTCCGAGGCAGGTCGGGAGAGATGCCGCCGATTACCGGAGCGGAGATGTCGAAGCTTCGTTTGATGAGCGCGAAGGTTGGATGGGCCACATAATCAGCGGTGAATAACGACTTGCGTCCACGCTCGCTCGAAAACGCGAGATCGCGGTAGCGGTTGAGCACTGCTATCAAGCTCAGCATCGTTGGAATCGTCGTATCGCACTGCGAGCAGTCGTCTTCGCAACGCGGAAAGGCTGCAGCGACGACGCCGCACTGATAATTCTTTCCCGGGTTGATGTCGGGCACGCGCAGAATCTCGAGCGCCATGCTTGCGCTTGCCGCCCAGCACCAGGATGGCGTTTGCTGGACGATCAGCTCGGTCTTGAGCTCTGTTCGCTGCACGTGGACAGGCTGCAAACCACTTCTGGCGCGCAAGCTGCCGCCAGCAGCAGTAACCGACGCACTGCCTACTCCACGACAAGGACGCAAAGACGTCTTCGCCGACGAAGGCCCCTAAGGATTTGTTCCTAGGCTGTTTCGGTGCGGTCACGAATAGAGTTTCGCTGTGCTTGGGGGCGGCGAAGCGCGTGACGATCCTACTTTGCTCCGGCGTAGGCCTGGCACTCGATCTCTAGTAACGCGCCGAGCGCGAGGCCATTCGCACCTATTGCGCTTCGGGCGGGCATTTGGCCGTCGGGAAAGTAGCCAACATAGACTTTGTTGAAAGCGGGCCAGTTCTTCATGTCGCTGAGGAAGGCCGTGCAGTGGAAGATGCGATCGTAGCCGATGCCGGCGCGCTTCAGCACCGCGCCGACATTGTCCATCGCCTGCTTGGCCTGCGCCTCGATTCCATCCGGAAGTTTGCCGTCCGAGCCGATGCCAATCTGGCCCGAGAGATATATAGTGTCACCGACGCGCACGGCGTCGGAGAAGGGTAGCGGCTGGCCATTTAGTGGAGGCTTGCTGAAGTGCTCGACGGTAGGACGCTTTGGCGCAGCGTAGGCGGAATTCGCGGCCATCATGGCAACGGTTGCGATTGTCAGAACGACCTTCATACGAGCCCCCTCGTTCGAGTCAGTCCACCACTTCGTTCGGCGCTACGCCCCACAGGTCGGACGTGCGGATGTACCCGTCCTTCTTGCCGATCTCGATACGGCACCAGCCGTCGCCCTTGCACTTGCTGATGCGGCCGACGACGCCGGGCTCGGCGAGATAATGCACCTTTGAATCGACGCTTCGGTCGGTGCGGATCGGGCGCGGATCACCTGGCTTCACGATCGCCGTGCGGCGGTCGCTCAGCATCGTCACAAGCATCCAGCCCTGCTCCCCGTCGGGATCCTGGATCAGCCGCCACGTCTCGTATTTCTTGACGACGCGAACCGGCAGGTCACGACGCTGATAGAGCCAGACGTTCGGATAATTTCGTCCAGGACCGGTATGGGTCATCGCCTCGCCCGACGCGATCGAAGCCCAGTAAGGCGGCTGCTTCTCCTGCGCGAGCGCTGGCGTGGCGGCGGCAAGGATGAGAAACGCGCTGAACAGCCCCCGCACAAACATCACGCGCCGGTGAGAATCCTGTCCACGAGCTGCTTCACAGTCGGGATGAAGCCGTTTGAATAGAAGGGGTCGCTCTTGAAGCGGAATGCCGAGTGGCCGGCGAACATCAGGTTGTGCTCGACGGGCCCGCCGTGCGCAATGTCCTGCAGCGTCTTCTGGATGCAGAAGCTGCGCGGGTCAGCGAGACGGCCGGTCGAATTCTTCTCATTGTCGGCCCACGACGAGAAGGCGCATTGGCTCAGGCAGCCCATGCATTCCGCCTGATCCTTGCGGATCTGCTTCTCTTCTTCGGGCGCGACGAAGATTAGTGTGTCGTCGGGGCTTTTCATCGCGTTGGTGAAGCCGCGCGCATACCATTCGCGCGCATGAATCAGGTCGCCCTTCGTCACCCAGTAATTCTTCTTGGTGCCGATGCCGACGTCGAGCTGGAAGTGGTGATCGCCGATCGGCTCCTTGGTGTAGGCAATCTGGCGCTCGCTTCGCGCCTCGAGATTACGCAGGAACGGATTGCGGACGGCTGACGAATAGAAGCCCGTAGGCGAGAAGCGGTGAAGCAGCACGTCGCCTTCCTCGAGGGTAAGCAGCCGCGCTTTCCACTCGGGCGGAATGGGGCTTTCCTGGGTGAGCAGCGGCCGGGTCCCGAACTGGAAGACGATCTGGCCAAGCTCGGGATTGTCGATCCAGTTTTCCCACTCATCCAGCCGCCAGACGCCGCCGGCCATCACGATCGGAATGCTGTCGGCAATGCCCTGCTCTCGCATCGTTGCACGCAGCGCTGCGACGCGCGGATACGGGTCCTGCGGCTTGCGCGGGTCCTCTGCGTTGGAGAGCCCATTGTGCCCGCCGGCTAGCCAAGGATCCTCATAGACCACTGCGGCAAGCCATTCGGCCGCCTTGTGATAGGCCCGTTTCCA
>DASQYQ010000502.1:0-3388 GCA_035639115.1 Sphingomicrobium sp.
ACGAAGTGCAGTGGCGCTTCCTCGGCATCTCAATGGCGGGATGGAATGCGATCCTCTCGCTCGGCGGCGCTGCTCTGATCCTGCTCCTGGCGCTTAAGGCGAAGCGCGCATGAAGGAATGGAGGCCCGGAGACAGGCGCGCCGACACGGCCTCGATGCTTCGAGTCGACCAGGCCGGCGAATATGGCGCAACCCGCATATATGCGGGCCAGCTTGCGGTGCTCCGGCCGAATTGCTCGGAGGCCAAGCTGGTCTCGCGCATGGCTGCACAGGAGCGCCGCCACCTCGAGCGGTTCGACAGGCTAATGGCCGAACGGCGCATTCGTCCGACCGCGCTCCAGCCTTTATGGAATGCCGCCGGCTTCGCGCTCGGTGCAGTCACTGCGCTGATGTCCGAGAAGGCGGCGCTCGCCTGCACCGACGCCGTGGAGACCGAGATCGACCGTCATTATGGTCGCCAGCTCGAGGAGCTCGGCGGGGATGATCCCGAGCTCGCCGCCGACATCGCCGAGTTCCGCGCCGAGGAGCTCGAGCATCGCGACATCGCTCGTGAGGCGGGCTCGGCGAGCGCTGCGGGATATCCCTTATTGACCGCGGCGATCCGTGCAGGCTGCAAGGTGGCCATTGAACTGTCGAAGCGAATTTGAGGAACAAGAAGGAAAAATGGCCGCTGTAGCCGTGGAAGGACGCCCTATGAGCAAGTTCACTACTTTTATGAGCGCGGCCGCGCTCGCGGTTGCAGGCGGCTATGCAGCGCTTCCGGAGCCGGCGATTGCTCAAGCGGCGCCAAACGTTGCAGAAATCATCGTCTACGGCACCGATCCGTGCCCGCGCTCGACCGAGGACCAGGTCGTGGTTTGCGCCCGCCGACCGGAAGCGGAGCGCTTCAGGATTCCGCCCAACATGCGGCAGAGCGGCACGCCGCAGCAGATGGAATCGTGGGCGGTTCGGTCGAAGAACCTCGAGACCGTGGGCGCCACCGGAATCAACAGCTGCTCGCCGGTCGGCCCGGCCGGTTACACCGGCTGTCTCACGAAGGTCATCAAGGAAGCCCGCGGCGAGCGGAAGCAGCAGGCGGACGAAGAGAACCCGCCGCAATAATTGTCGAAAGACGCCTTTGCGCGGGGTCGCTCGGCTTGTTACGCCGGTGTGATGAGGCCGGGACTTCCTGATTGAACTCCATTCAAGCATTGCGATCCGGCGAGGAACAGTCCGAATGGACGTTCCTCGGTCACCCGAAAGGCCTCGCCTATCTCGCTTTCACCGAGATGTGGGAGCGCTTCTCTTATTACGGAATGACGGCGCTTCTTGCGCTCTACATGACGAAGCAGCTTCTGCTTCCGGGCCACTCCGAGCATGTCGCCGGTCTAGCCGCCTTGAGGCACCTGTTCGAGTTGCGCGGGCCGATGTCGAACATCGCCTTCGCATCTTTGATCTACGGCTGGTACGGCGGCCTCGTTTACTTCACTCCTGTGATCGGTGGCCTGATCGCCGACCGCTGGCTCGGCACTCGGACGACGGTAGTGCTCGGGGCGCTGCTCATGAGCGCAGGGCATCTCGCAATGTCCTTCGATCAGAGCTTCCTGATCGCGCTTCTGATGCTCATCCTCGGCTCGGGGTGCCTCAAGGGCAACATCTCGGCGCAGGTCGGTCAGCTCTATCCTCCAGACGAGGAAACGCAGCGCACCGGCGGCTTCACGATCTTCTCGGCGGCGATCAACATCGGAGCGGTCGCCGGGCCGCTCGGCTGCGGCGCCGTGGCAGCGATTTACGGCTGGAGCGCCGGTTTTGGGCTCGCCGCTGCACTGATGATCCTCGCGCTCATCATCTATCTGTCCGGCCAGCGGCATCTCCCCGGCAAGGCAGCGAGCGCTGCGCCCGGCGCCGAGCTTCCGCCGCTGACGAGCGCCGAGAAGAAGAGGGTTGCATTGCTGGTGATCGCAATCGCCCTCACCGTCCTTCCAAACGTCGCTTATCCGATGATCTGGAACATCGGCATCCTGTTCATCAACGACCGTGTCAGCCTGGCAACCCCGTTCGGAGCGGTCCCGGCGTCGTGGTTCAATTCGATCGACGCGTTCGCGAGCATCGTCGTCGTCCCGCCGCTGGTCGCGCTGTGGGCGTGGCAGGCGCGCCGAGGGAAGGAGCCGAGCGACGTCGCCAAGATCGGAATCGGCTGCGCGATCACGGGAATTTCGGCAGCAATTCTCGCGCTTGGCTGTGCGATTCCAGGTGCCGATGGGAAGGTTGGAGTGATCTGGCCCATCCTCTGCTTCGTCGGGATGGGCTTGGCGTTCATTTGGTATTGGCCGGTGCTGCTGGCGTTGATCTCGCTCGCCGCCCCCAAGAAGGTCAATTCGACGCTGATGGGCGCGTCCTTCCTGTCGCTGTTCGTCGGCAGCGTGCTCATGGGCTGGGTCGGCAGCTTCTACGACCAGTTGAGTCCGGCCGCCTTCTGGATGGTTGATTCGGGGATCGGCTTCGCAGGAGCTCTGCTGGTGCTTGTCCTCGGTCCAATGCTCAAGAGAGCGCTCGAACCTCGAGATACGGAGTCCAAGAGATGACGGTTGCCGACGCCACCCCCGACTTTGAAGTCGGTCCTTCCGACGACCGCGCATTTCTCGGCCACCCAAAGGGCCTCGGCTACCTCGGCTTTACCGAGGGGTGCGAACGCTTCTCATATTATTCCATGCAGACGCTGCTCGTTCTCTACATGGTCAATTACCTTCTGAAGCCGGGCCGAATGGAGAATGTCATCGGCCTCCAATGGCTGCAGGAGCACGTCTATCACGGCATTTCCGGGCAGCCGCTCGCGTCAGCGATCTTCGGCACCTATGCGGCGCTCGTCTACGGAACGCCGATCATCGGCGGGATCGTCGCCGACAAATGGCTCGGCCGGAACACGACCCTGATCATCGGCGGCGTTCTCATGGCGATCGGCCACTTCCTGATGGCGGTCCAGTCGGCATTCGTGTTCGCATTACTGGCGCTCGTGCTCGGCGTCGGCGCCTTCAAGGGCAATATCGCAACCCAGGTCGGAGCGCTCTACGGACCCAACGACCTCAGGCGCGCGATGGCGTTCCAGATCTTCTACATCTTCATCAACGTCAGCGTGATCATCGCTCCGCTCATTTCCGGAACGCTCGGGCAGAAGGTCGGATGGCACTACGGTTTCGGCTGTGCCGGAGTGGTGATGGTGCTCGGTCTTTTCATCTATCTGTCCGGTCGCCGCTACCTTGCGCCCGAAGAGTTCAAGGCCCCCAGCGAGGAACCTGCGCTTCGCGAGCCGCTCACGCGCGAGGACTGGCTGTGCGTCATCTACCTGATCATCCTCATCCCAGTGATCGCAGTCTCGCTTCTGACGAACCAGGAGATCTTCAACGGCTATC
>DASQYQ010000503.1:0-2337 GCA_035639115.1 Sphingomicrobium sp.
TCGTCCTCCTCAGCGTCGTCGCGATCGCCTTCGGCTTCGACACCAAGGTGCTTTCAAGGGTCTCGAGCGCGCAGACGGAAGGCATCGAATTCGGGCTCGCGCGCAGCCTCGGCGCGAGCCTGTCGCTGAACGGGAGCGCGGCGCGAACCAATGCCGCGGGAGAGCTCGTGCTGCCGGTGCTCGGCAGCTTGCCGTCGCTGGACGGGCTGGGGCCATGGTTCAACAGCCCGCCGCTCACCAATCGACAGCTAAGGGGCAAGGTCGTCCTGATCGACTTCTGGACCTACAGCTGCATCAACTGCCTTCGCACGCTTCCCTATCTCAAGGCCTGGGACTGGAAGTATCGCAAGGATGGCCTCGTCATCATCGGCGTCCATGCGCCCGAGTTTGCGTTCGAGCGGGAGCCTTCGAACGTGGCCAAAGCGGTCAGGGACCTCGGCGTCCGCTATCCGGTCGCGCTGGATAACAAGTACGTGCTCTGGAACGCGCTCCAGAACCAGTACTGGCCGGCCCATTATTTCGTCGATGCCAGGGGGCGGATCCGTTATTTTCATGACGGCGAGGGCGAATATGCGATGTCGGAGCGCGTGATCCGACAGCTGCTCGCCGAGGCCGGACATGCGCCGGTCGGCGCAATCTCCGAGGTGCGCGCAACCGGCGCCGAAGCCGCCGCCGCGCTCGACGAGATCGGATCGCCCGAGACCTATATCGGCTATTCCCGCGCCGAGCGCTTTGCCTCGCCTGGCGGCCTGGTGTACGGCCGGGCGACCACCTATGCGCCATCCAGGCTCGCGCTCAACGACTGGACGCTGGCCGGCCAATGGATCGACAATCGCGAGAGCGCCCGTTCGCTCGCGCCCGGCGCGTCCATCTCGTTCCGCTTCCACGCGCGCGATCTTCATCTGGTGGTGGGTTCGGCAACCGGTAAGCCGGTGCGGTTCAGGATAACCCTCGACGGTAGGGCCCCCGGGGCCGACGCTGGCGCGGACGTGAGGCCGGACGGAAGCGGCGTCGTGACCGGGCAGCGTCTCTACCAGCTGGTGCGCCAGAAGGGCGCCATTGGCGACCGGACCTTCACGATCACCTTCCTCGATCCGGGCGCGGAGGCTTTCTCCTTCACCTTCGGCTGAGGCTCGGATCGCCAGCCGGGTTTTCGAGGGTTCGATCGCCAGGACGGCATCGCTCCGGAGCGAGGCAATATCTCCGCGAACATCCGCTCAGGGACGGCTCCGCGTTCGGACCATGGCTGCCGGTCGAGGTGTCATGTTATGAGCTTGCGCTTCAGGCGCCTTCACGGCTTGAGCGAACCCGACAAAGCCAAGGCGCGCTAGCTCGGAACGTACGCCTCGTGCGCGGATCGTTTTGGCGGCGACTGCCGCGCCGGACCGCTCATGCTCTGCCGGTGAGGGTGGCGATGAAGCGTGGCCCCGCTCTCGGTGCTGCGGCGAGCCGAAAAAGCGGAGGTCACGCTCGGCGCCGTGGACATTTCGAGATTCATGGGCCGGAGGTGAACCACGTTCCCCTCAACTCGGCGGGTTCCGGTGGGGCGGGGAGGGGCCGCGACACCATCGGCTTCCAGTAGCTGCCCTTGCGGAAGTTCACGTCGTCTTGGGGACGGTGAAGCTCCCGAGCAGCTGGCGATCCCGGAGCGAGCGCACCTGGCTGTCGATCAGCTCGCTGACGCGCATCGATCCGAGCCCCCATTACCAATGCCGCGTTTCGTTCCTATATCTTCGCCATGCCCACCCACACCCCCGCTGAGGCGCTGGCGGAGTTCAAGCGCGCCGTCGCCATTATTGCCGTCGTTGCCGTGGCGATGGTCGTCGCGGCGCTGACCTATTTGCATTTCACGAGCAGTCTCGACGCCAACACCGTCATAGCGACGACGCTGGGCGTCTTCTTCTCGGTGCTGCTGGGCTGCGGGCTCTTTGCGGCGGCGTTCTTCAGCGACAAGAGCGGACACGACCAGAATGTGACCGACGCTTCCAAGTCGGAACGCACTCGGCGCTGACGTCGGCTTTGCCCGTTTCCATGAGCGGCAAGTCGCACGCGGATCGTAATGTATTTCCGAGGAAGAAGATGGGGCCGGTTGAGAAGATTGGCCTCGGCGGCGGGTGCCATTGGTGTACCGAAGGCATCTTCCAGATGCTGACCGGAGTGGCTAGGGTCGAACAGGGCTTCATCCGTTCCGATCCGCCCTCCGACACATGGGCCGAAGGCGTCATCGTCCATTTCCACCCCTCCGTGATCGACCTCTCAATGCTCATTGAGGTTCACCTGAGGACCCACAACGCAACCGCGCGCTACGTTCCAGGGAGCAAGTACCGCGGAGCGGTC
>DASQYQ010000504.1:0-2392 GCA_035639115.1 Sphingomicrobium sp.
GCGCCTGCAGGGGCAGGGCTTGCGTTCGTTCCAATCTTCCTCTGGTTGGTCACGGGCAGCGACTGGTTTCAGGCGTGGTTCGTGGTCATGCCATGGACTCTGTTCATCGCGGTGCTGATGATCTCCAGCCTGCCGACTTACAGCTGGTCATCGATCCGGATCCGCCGTGAATGGCGGTTGCTGACGCTGGCCGGTGTCGCAGTATTGGGAGCCGCGCTGCTCACTGCGACGTGGCACACGCTGCTCGCGATCGCGCTTCTTTACCTTGTGATGATCCCGGTTGCGTGCGCCAGCTATTCCCGCGTCAAGCGGCGGCGCGCCAGCGCGGCTTCGCCCGCATAGGCCGCTGGAACCGGGCACGGCCTCTCACTCGTACCGGAGCGGCGATTGAACGATAGGCAGGCTTGCCCTTGAGGGCAGCGGCGATCTTCGCGCCGCTCTCCTCAAGAACCGCGGCACCCACGACTACGATGAGCCACAAGGTAGTCAGAAAGGAGAGGGTGCCCAAAGCTGCCATCATGACATCTGTCCTTCTTCGGAGCGCCTAACCAAACTGGACCTCTTTTGTTCCAGTAAGACTTCGAGCCGCTCGGGTGAGGCGATCTAATGTTCCTGTTATGTTCTCCTCTGTCAAGCGCTGAGTTTCGACACCAGCCAAGCCCTTGAAAGGCGCGGCTTCTTCGACTAGGTGGCGCGCATCCCACAGGCGGAGCTTACATACCGGTGCCGGCCGTAAGGTCGGTCATTCGGCTCCGCTGAGGCAGAACCGGAAGGAGAAATACTATGGCGGCCACGGTCGTCACCATGCAGCAATTGCTCGAAGCCGGAGCGCATTTCGGCCACCAGACCCACCGCTGGAACCCAAAGATGAAGCCGTACATCTTCGGCGATCGCAACGGGGTACATATCATCGACCTGTCGCAGAGCGTTCCGCTGTTTGCGCGGGCGCTCGACTTCGTCCAGCAGACCGTCGCCCGCGGCGGCAAGGTGCTTTTCGTCGGCACCAAGCGCCAGGCGCAGGACGCGATCGCTGACGCGGCCGGCGCATCGGGCCAGCATTTCGTCAATCACCGGTGGCTCGGCGGAATGCTGACTAACTGGAAAACGATCTCGAACTCCATCAAGCGTCTCAAGAGCCTTGAGGAGCAACTGTCGGGCGACACCGCCGGCCTGACCAAGAAGGAAGTGCTCCAGCTGACGCGCGAGCGCGATAAGCTCGAAAAGAGCCTCGGCGGAATCCGCGACATGGGCGGTCTTCCCGACGTCATGTTCGTCGTCGACACCAATAAGGAAGAGCTGGCGATCAAGGAAGCCAACGTGCTCGGCATCCCGGTCGTCGCGATCCTCGATTCGAACAGTGATCCGAGCGGCATCGCCTTCCCGGTCCCGGGCAATGACGACGCCAGCCGCGCCATCCGCCTCTATACGGACGCGGTTGCGCAGGCCGCCAACGAGGGTCGTTCCGGCAATGCGCAGGCACGCGGCGAAGACATCGGCGCGATGGCCGAACCGCCGGTCGAGCCCGCGCTGGAAGCCTGAGACCTTCCCCTCCCGAACGCGGGAGGGGATTGAGAGATGGGCTTGTGCGGCCCACTTCTGGACACATTCCCACCCCCAGCCCCTCCGGGAAGCGGTAGGGGAGCAAAGGATAAGCAAAATGGCTGAAATCACGGCCGCATCTGTGAAAGAACTGCGCGAGCGCACTGGCGCCGGCATGATGGACTGCAAGAAGGCGCTCGCCGAGAACAATGGAGAGATGGAGCAAGCGATCGACTGGCTCCGCGCAAAGGGCCTGTCGGCTGCCGCGAAGAAGGCTGGCCGCACCGCAGCCGAGGGTCTCGTCGGCGCTGTCGTTGAGGGCGCCCGCGGCGCGCTCGTCGAGGTCAACTCCGAAACCGATTTCGTCGCCAAGAACGAAATTTTCCAGGATTTCGTCCGCAACGTCGCGAAGCTCGCGCTCGAAAACGGCACCGACGTGGATGCGCTTGCCGGTATCGAATATCCGGGCGGCGGCACGGTGCAGGAGAAGCTGACCGACAACATCGCCAAGATCGGCGAGAATCAGTCGCTCCGCCGAGCCGCGGTGCTCGAGGTGAACCAGGGCGCGGTCGTGTCCTACGTCCACAACCAGGTCGCTCCGGGCCTCGGCAAGATCGGCGTGCTGGTCGCGCTGGAGAGCGCGGCTCCGGCCGAAACGCTGAACGATCTGGGCAAGCAGATCGCACAGCACGTCGCCGCCGCGCATCCGCAGGCGCTCGACGCCGACTCGATCGATCCGGCCTTGGTTGAGCGCGAGCGTTCGATCGCCGTGGAAAAGGCGCGCGAAAGCGGCAAGCCGGACAACATCATCGAGAAGATGGTGGAAGGCGGCCTCGCCAAGTTCCGGAAGGAG
>DASQYQ010000505.1:0-2602 GCA_035639115.1 Sphingomicrobium sp.
CTGCCCCGAGCGCGGCGTGACTTCCATCTCTCGGAGAAGTGCGTTCATCTCGGCGACCGAGAGGATTCGGCCGGCGCGAACCGAGCCATGGCAGGCGATGGTTGCCGCGACGAGGTCAAGCCTGTCGCGAAGGCTGAGAGGACCGCCGAGCTCGGCGATTTCGGCGGCGAGGTCGCCGAGAAGGCCGGGAATGTCCGTCTTTCCGAGGGCCGCCGGGACGGTCCGCACGAGAATTGCGCTGGTTCCGAAGCGATCGACCTCCAGCCCAAGCTCGGCGAGGTCCGCGGCCGCGCCCTCGATTCGGTCGCAGTCGGGCTCGTCGAGCTCGACCACCTCTGGCATCAGCAGCGCCTGGCGGGCTACGGCGCCACCTTGCCGAGCAGCCCGCATCCGCTCGAGCACCAGCCGTTCGTGAGCGGCATGTTGATCGACGATGACGAGCCCATCTTCCGCTTCGGCAACGATGTAGGTCGCGGCGACCTGGCCTCGCGCCACTCCTAACGGAAAGCTGGGCACGGGTTCGACGGCAGGTTCCGCGCGAGCTGCCGGAGCTTCGGCGAACAGCCGGTCGGCGACCTCCGCGAAAACTCCGGGCGCCCGCTCTTCAAGAGCAGCTGGCGCTCCGCTTTCGCGAGGACGGCGGTTGAGCGCGGCGTCGTACACAGCGCTCGTCGTCCACATCACGGGCGCGGCGGCCTGCTCGCGAGCGGCGCTTCGCCCGCTTTCCTCGTCGAGCGCGTGCCGAAGTCCGCCGATGATCAGCCCCCGGACTGCGCTCGGGTCCCGAAAGCGGACTTCGGTCTTCGCGGGATGGACGTTGACGTCCACCTCCTCGAGCGGAACGTCGAGGAACAGTGCGGCGATCGGGTGGCGGTCGCGCGCGATCAGGTCGCGATAGGCGCCGCGCAGCGCTCCTGCGAGCAGGCGGTCCTTCACTGGCCTCGAGTTGACGAACAGGAATTGCTGGTCGGAGGCTCCGCGGTTGAACGTCGGCAAACTGATCACGCCCGTGAGACGCATTCCGGAGCGCGCGCAGTCGATTCCGATGCCGTGCCGATCGAGCTCGTGGGTCAGGAGCTGAGCGACGCGCACCGGAGGCTCCGCCGGCGCAAGGGTCAGGATCCGCCGGCCGTCGTGATCGAGGGTGAAGCCGACGTCGCTCCTCGCCATTGCAAGCCGCTTCATGGCGTCGAGGCACGCCGCATATTCCGCCCTCGCCGAGCGCAGGAACTTTCGCCGCGCCGGGACCTTGTCGAACAGCCCCTCGACCTTGATTCGAGTGCCGGGAGGAAGCGCCGCGGGCCCCTCCCCCACGGCCGCGCCATGGTCGATCTCGATTCGCCAGCCGTCAGCGCCTCGAACCCGGCTCTCGAGTGTCAGCCGCGACACGCTTGCAATCGACGGCAGTGCTTCGCCGCGGAATCCGAAGCTGGTCACCTGGTCAATGGCGTCGCCGGGAAGTTTCGAGGTTGCGTGCCGCTCCAATGCCAGGCGCATCTCGTCTGCGCTCATTCCGCAGCCGTCGTCGGCGACTTCTATGAGCTCGAGCCCGCCGGCGCTGAGCCTAACGCCGACCTGGCGGGCGCCGGAATCCAGTGAATTTTCAACCAGCTCCTTGAGAGCGCTGGCCGGCCTCTCGACGACCTCACCCGCAGCGATTCGATTGATGAGTTCGGCGGGGAGCCTTCTTATTGACATGTCAGGGGTCTTATCCCAATCCGAGGCAACCGGCGAAGCACTGATTTTTCCCAAGAAATTCAGACCGCATTCAACGGTCGGTTACCAATTCTTAATTAAGCTTTGGCGTGGTTAACGCCGGTGCCAAACAAGGGCGAGAGACGGGGTACGAATGTTCTGGAATCGTTGGTTCAAATGGATGTCGCACGACATGGCGATCGACCTCGGAACCGCCAATACGCTCGTTTATGTGCGGGGCCGCGGAATCGTCCTCAACGAGCCGTCAGTCGTCGCGATCGAGACGGTCAACGGCGTCAAGAAGGTCAAGGCCGTCGGCGAAGACGCCAAGCTGATGATGGGCAAGACGCCCGATCAGATCGAGGCGATCCGGCCCCTTCGTGACGGCGTGATCGCCGACATCGACGTCGCCGAGCAGATGATCAAGCACTTCATTCACAAGGTGCACGGCGGCAAGATGCGTGCCTGGCGCTTCCCGGAGATCGTGATCTGCGTTCCGAGCGGCTCGACCTCGGTCGAGCGCCGAGCGATCCGCGACGCCGCTTCGAACGCCGGGGCCAGCGCCGTCTATCTGATCGAGGAGCCAATGGCAGCGGCGATCGGCGCCGACATGCCGGTGACAGCCCCCATCGGGTCGATGGTCGTCGACATCGGCGGCGGCACGACCGAGGTCGCAGTCCTCTCGCTGCGCGGCCTCGCCTACACCACGTCGGTCCGCGTGGGCGGCGACAAGATGGACGAAGCGATCAGCTCCTATGTGCGGCGCAACCACAACCTCCTGATCGGCGAAGCCACGGCAGAGCGGATCAAGAAGGAAGTCGGAATTGCCAAGCCCCCCACCGATGGGATCGGCAAGACGGTGCATATCAAGGGCCGCGACCTGGTGAACGGCGTTCCAAAGGAAATC
>DASQYQ010000506.1:0-3527 GCA_035639115.1 Sphingomicrobium sp.
GGGCCTATATCGCGCATCGTTCCGACTGGCTGAAAGAGCCGGCGAAGTGGGCGGAGCGCACTCGCGAGGTCGAAGCGCGACTTTCCGATGCGTTGCACGAACGGCTCACCCAGCGCTTCGTCGATCGCCGCACGGCGGTACTGGTGCGCGACATTGGCGCGCGCGGCGCTGACGCATTGCCCGTGACGGTCGCCGCCGATGGCGAGGTCAGCGTCGGCCCGGAGCCGATCGGCCATCTGGCCGGCTTCGACTTCCGCGTCGATCCTTCGGCGCGCCTCGCCGACAAAAGGCTTCTGCTCGCTGCCGCCGAGCGCCGCCTCGGCGACGAGCTCGAGCGGAGGGCGAACGCGCTGATCGAGGCGCCGGACGAGACGTTCGCGCTCGTCGTGGAGGAAGGCGGCGGCCTTGCCGTGGCGTGGGGTGAACATGTCCTGGCCCGTCTCGCTGCCGGCCGCTCTTTGCTCGAGCCCGCAATCAGGACCGCGCGTGCCTTGGATCGCCTTTCCGCGAACACTCGGGCGGCGCTTCGTACGCGGCTTGAACGGTGGATCGAGTCCCAGGTCCACGCGCACTTGAAAGCGCTTGAGACCCTTGCTGCCGCCGCCACCGCTCCCGCGAGTTCCCCAGGCGTGCGCGCGCTTGCGGCAATGCTCACGGACGCGGGCGGGGTGCTTCCCCGCAAGGCGGCCCTCAGCCCCATCGCTCATCTCGAGCAGGCGGATCGGCAGGCGCTTCATATGCTGAAGGTCCGGCTTGGTCCGCTCGACGTGTTCCTCCCGCCGTTGCTCAAGCCGGCCGCGCAATATTGGCGCGCGGCCCTTATCGCGGTTCGGCAGGGCCAGCCGATGCCGGCCCTTCCAGCCGCCGGCGCAGCGACGCTGAACGCGGACGCCGATCCGCGAGGCGCCTCGCTCGCCTACCGGCGGGCGGGACGCACCTGGGTGCGGATCGATCTTGCCGACCGGCTCGCTAGCCACGCCCGAAAGGTCCGGTCGGCGGGCGGGACCGACCCTATCGATGCCGCGCTGGCCACGTCGATCGGCCTCGACGAAGACGCGATCGGCAAGCTGATGAACGACGTCGGCTTCACCCGCGCCGGCGATTCGTGGCGGTGGCGGGGACGGCGGCATCGCCCCGGCGGCGAGCAGAGATCCGGCAGCCACGCCTTCGCCGAGCTTGCGAAGCTCAAGAAGAAGTGAGGATCGACCGTTACCTGCACTGCATCCGGCTCCTGAAGAGCCGGACGCTCGCTCAGTCAGTCATCGACCAGGGCCATGTTCGAATCGACGGCAGGCGCGTCGAGAAGCCGAGCGAGGATGTTCGCATCGGAAGCATCATTGCAATGCCGCTGCATGGGAAGGTGCGCATCCTTCGCGTTCTGGCACTGCCGGAACGCCGAGGTCCGGCGGCTGAAGCACGGTCATTCTACGAAGAGCTGGGAATTGACGAGGCGAAGCCCGCGACATAGCGAGGCTGGAAGAGGAGCCACGCACCAATGACCTACGTCGTCACCGACGCCTGCATCAAATGCAAATATATGGACTGCGTCGAGGTCTGCCCCGTCGACTGCTTCTACGAGGGCGAAGTGATGTTGGTCATCAACCCCAACGAGTGCATCGACTGCGGCGTGTGCGAGCCCGAATGCCCGGCCGAAGCGATCCTCCCGGACACCGAGAGCGGCCTTGAGAAATGGCTCGAGCTCAACTCCAATTTCTCCGCCGACTGGCCGAACGTCACGCGCAAGAACGATCAGACGCCGGCCGATGCCGACGAGCACAAGGGCGAGGAAGGTAAGTACGACAAATATTTCTCGCCGGAGCCCGGCAAGGGGGACTGACGCCGCTCAGCGGTGGATCGTGAAGGTGTAATCCAGCCCGATCCCGCCCGATAGCTGATTGCGCGAGCCAAACTCCCGAACGATCGGCGATTTGCCGGCATCGCCTATCAGGCGCGCGAAGCGCCCGTAGCCGAACAAGCCCCAGCGGTTGCTGAGCTGGTAAGACATCCCGCTTGTGAGAGCGACTGCGTGCACTCCTGCACCCGGACGATCGACCGGCAGCCCCGTTGCAAGGGATGCTTCGGGCGTGACTCCGAAATAGGTGCGCTCGTAGCGGGCGTCCGAGAACAAGACGCGCGGCCCGATCGAAAAGACGTACTTGTCGCCGTTCCGCCAGATCTTGTCCGCGCCAAGGTAGCCGACGAGGCCCTGGTGGCCGTTGACCCCTTTCCGAAGCTCGGCGCGAATTCGAAAGGAGTCGCCCGCTAGATATTGGGCGAATGCTCCGGCCTCGAACGTCCGCGGGACGGAGCCAACGTGCGCCCCGACATCGGAATTTTCGCGCCGCGCTTGGATGTTGCCGACCGGTCCGAATGAGAAGCCGCCTTTCGAGATCAGGGCAATGCCGGGGCTGTCGTCCGGCGATCCGAAACTGAACTCGTCGGTGCCGTGCGCGATGTTGACGTGGACCAGCGGCGCGAAGTCGGTCTTGTCAGAGCCAATGAACTGAGGAAGCAACTGGCCGCCGACGCCGACCCGAACACGCATGTCCCGACTATCGTCCTGAGCGGCAACGGCGGTCCACGCCGGAAGGACCGCTGCTGCAGCAATCAGTAGCTTTTTCATGGTCGCCGTAACTGCCGCCGGATGTGTTTAGTTGCACCTCTCAAATTGGGTACGCGATTACGATTGTCCCGCCAATCAGCGCCTGCCGAGCAGCTTCTCGACGATCAGATCGGCCGCCTCGTCGGCGCTCATCTTGGTGGTGTCGATATGGATCTCGGCATCCTCAGGCGGCTCGTAGGGGCTGTCGATACCGGTGAAGTTCTTCAGCTCGCCCGCGCGGGCCTTCGCATAGAGTCCCTTCACGTCGCGCTTCTCGGCATCGGCCAGCGGCGTATCGACGAAGATCTCGAAGAACTCGCCCTCCGGGACCATCCGCCGAACCATGTGCCGCTCGGCGCGGAACGGCGAGATGAATGCGGTAAGGACGATCAGGCCCGCGTCGGCCATGAGGCGCGCGACCTCGCCTACGCGGCGGATGTTTTCGATACGGTCGGCCTCGGTGAAACCGAGGTCGCGGTTGAGCCCGTGGCGGATATTGTCGCCGTCGAGGAGGAAGGTGTGGCGGCCCCGTGCCGCGAGCTTCTTCTCGACGAGGTTGGCGATCGTCGACTTGCCCGCGCCCGACAGGCCGGTGAACCATAGCACCGCCGGCTTCTGACCCTTGAGATGCGCGTGGGTCTCGCGGCTGACCTCGAGGTGCTGGCGGTGGATGTTGAGTGCGCGCCGGAGCGCGAAGTGGATCATGCCGCACGCGACGGTGGCATTGGTCAGCTTGTCGATCAGGATGAAGCCGCCGAGCGCCTTGTTGGGGCTTGAGCCTTCGACGGCGTAGGGCTCGAAGACGATCTCGCGGTCGGTAGCGATCTCGGCGACGCCGATGCCGTTGAGGCCGAGCGTCTTCGCCGCGAGATGCTCGAGCGTGTTGACGTTGACCTCGTACTTCGGCTCCTGGACCATCGCCGTG
>DASQYQ010000507.1:0-2472 GCA_035639115.1 Sphingomicrobium sp.
ACTTCGGGGCCGACAGGCAGGTACGCGCCCGACGGTTGTTCCATGGCCTGCACGCGTCCGCAATGGCCTTGGGCAGAGCGCAATTCGCGTTCGCCCGAGCCTCTGCTACTGTCGCGCAAGCACGACCTGGGGGCAGTCGGCATGATCTTCTTCCACATCCTGAAGTCGCTCGACGACCTTCTTTACGAGCTGATGACCTGGCTCGTTTTCTATCCGGTCACTCTTTGGCGTTCGGTCCGGTATCCGTTGCGCACGATGAAATATGCGCGTGTCGAGCTCCGGAAGCGGAGCGCCGACCAGTTTCGCGAGACGCTGCGGCCGCCGATCTTCCTGCTCGTGACTCTGGTTCTCGCCCACGTAGTCGAGCTGGAAGCGGTCGGCGACAGCCAATTGCTGCAAATACATTCGGGCCTTGCCGACTATATCAACGACGACACGACGCTCATCATCTTCCGGATCATCGCCTTCGCGCTCTTCCCCGTCCTCATGGCAACGATCGAGACCAAGCTCACGAACGAGCACGTGAATCGCCGAACGCTCCAGCAGCCCTTCTACGCGCAATGCTTCCTTGCCGCGCCTTATGCGCTGGCGCTGAGCCTGGCGTCGACAGCGATCCGCTACAGCAATTCGAGTCTGCAGACGGGGGGGGTCGCCCTCGTATTCGTCAGCAGCCTGATCTACGTCTGGATTGAAAGTCGCTGGCTCCGAGAATCCACTCCCGCAAGCGGCCTCCGCGCTATTGCCAGCGCGATCGGCGGCTTTGCCGCCTGCATTTCGATCCTCGGCGGATTAGCCTTGTTGCTAGGCGGCGAGTGAGCATAATGCTCTATTCGTTCATTCTTTTGCGAAGCTCGGCAAGCTTCTCCTCGCCGAAGATTGTGCCGTCGCTCCGGTAGACCTCGATTACCGGCTGGCGATCCTCGAAGAACTCGATCTCCCACCGCTCGTCCGGAAGCGCGACCTCCACCATCACCGCCCCCTCCCGCACCGACGTCAGCCTGAAGTAGGTCCGGGTTTCGGTGAGCTCGCGGAGAAACTCGTGAAGATTCGGTGAGGCCATCGCGCGCCATTATCCCAGCAGCGCATATCCTGTCGTGTGACATTGTCCGACCCCGCATTGGACGACCACGGAGCCGAAATTCACCAGCGCGAGGCCGATGAGATATAGGCTAAGCACGGTGGACAGTCGTCCAAATAGCGAGCCTCGCGCCGGCGGCGGCCGCGCCGTCTCGGTCCCAATGATGCAGAGCTTCAGGGCGATCGCTGCAATCAGCGCCACGGCGATCAGCACCGACCACACCGGCATGTGAAGCCCAAGCACCGCAGTTCCGACGTAGGCGTGTCCAGGCCGCGGATAGATGTCGAGAAGCGTCTGCCGAACTGCGACGACCAGCAGGAACACGGAGAAGAGGAGGCTGAACCCGAGGTTCCGTTCGGAAGAGCCGTGACGAAAATTGAGCATCAGCCCAAAGCATACGCCGAGCATCGCGACGCGCTGCAGAAGACACAACGGGCATGGCAATTCGCCTGCGCCGTACTGGATGACCAGCGCAGCCGTGAGCACGGCGGCCATTACCGCCATCATCCCGAGCATATAGGCTTCGTTGAGGGCGAACCGCAGCGCCTCGAGCCTCTTTTCCTCAGTCCCGTTCATGTCTGGATCCACGGCATTCTGAAGCCGTACTGCGGGTCGTGAATCTCCCACAGGAAGAGGTGGATCGCGAGGAGGAGGCCAATCGACACCAGCAGGATCGCGAGCTTTCGGCGGCCGAACCAGCCGACGCCGAGCGCGATGACCATCACCGCGAAGATAAGTGCCATGATCGGCGTCCCCTGCAGCCGAACCTATGCCTGCTGCTGCGGCAGCCGTAGCATAGAGGAAGCGGGCGGTCGAAGGACCTCGGGCGCTTGGCTATTTGTGGGGTGCGCCCTGAAGCGGCGAGCGCCGGAAAACGCTGGAAGCGTCAGCCAGCCGGTCCGCCTGCTCGTGAAGCTTGGCCGCGCGCCGCAGCAGCCGCCTCGCCAGCTCGTCCTGAAAGTGCGTTGTGGGGTCGTACATTCGCACGCGCCAATCATCGTGCGGCGGATCTGTTCCGCAAACTGACGTGAGTTAGGTCGGCGGCTCAGCTTTCATTCGCCGGTAACGCTCCCGTTGGATTCTCCGGTGCAAGGGACAGGAGGAGGCCTTTAATGGCACGCGTCAGGAGGCCTCCGTGTAGCGGCGGCTCGTAGGTCCCCTCTTTCGGGCCGCCGCGACATTGGACTCCAAATTGATTTGCGTTAATGTTGCATGGCCGACTCCCACTTCTTCCCCTAAGGCCGAGCAACCTTCAGGTTGAAGCTGGGGGCTCAATCGGTAGCGGCCCGACGGTTCAGTCCGCCGGGCCGTTTTCCTTTGCAGGCTTGTGTGCCGAGACGCCGCTGCAACAGACGCTATCGCCCGCAATTCGGTTGATTTAGTGCGGCTGGTTC
>DASQYQ010000508.1:0-4765 GCA_035639115.1 Sphingomicrobium sp.
GGGCGCCCATCGCCTGCTCCATCTGGAGCAACTTCTCGCGCTCGCCCTCCATCATTCGCTCGACCGGAATGCCGGTCCAGCGGCTGACGACGGCTGCGATATCCTGGTCGGTGACTTCCTCGCGAAGCATCGCGCCCTGCGACGCGGCCTGCGCGTCGGCGAGCTGCTTCTCGAGGCTCGGGATGCGACCGTATTGGAGCTCGCCCGCCTTCGCGAGGTCGCCGCTCCGCTGCGCCTGCTCGAGTTCGATTCGGGCGGCGTCGAGCTGCTCCTTGATCTTCGCCTCTCCGGCGATCTTCTCCTTTTCCGCCTGCCAACGCTGGGTCAGTTCCGCCGACTGCTGTTCTAGGTTGGCGAGCTCGTCCTCCAGCTTCCTCAGCCGGTCCTTGGACGCCTTGTCCTGCTCCTTCTTCAGCGCCTCGCGCTCGATCTTGAGCTGGATGATCCGGCGATCGAGATTCTCGATCTCCTCGGGCTTGGACTCCACCTCCATCCGGATCCGGCTCGCGGCCTCATCCATGAGGTCGATCGCCTTGTCGGGGAGGAAGCGATCGGTGATGTAGCGATTGCCGAGCGTCGCCGCCGCGACGATCGCCGCGTCCGTGATGCGCACGCCGTGGTGAAGCTCGTACTTCTCCTTGAGCCCGCGCAGGATCGAGATCGTGTCGGGCACGGTTGGCTCGCCCACGAACACCGGTTGGAAGCGACGCTCGAGCGCCGCGTCCTTCTCGATATATTTGCGATACTCGTCGAGCGTCGTCGCGCCGATGCAGTGAAGCTCGCCTCGCGCGAGCGCCGGCTTCAGCAGATTGCCCGCGTCCATCGCGCCTTCGGCCTTCCCGGCACCGACCAGCGTGTGCATCTCGTCGATGAACAGGATGATGTCGCCCTCGGCCTGGCGGACTTCATCGAGCACGCCCTTGAGGCGCTCCTCGAACTCACCGCGATATTTCGCTCCGGCGATGAGCGCGCCCATGTCGAGCGCGAGCAGGCGCTTGTCCTTAATCCCGTCCGGCACATCACCGTTGGTGATCCTGAGCGCCAGGCCCTCGGCGATGGCCGTCTTTCCGACGCCTGGCTCACCGATCAGCACAGGATTGTTCTTCGTCCGGCGAGCAAGCACCTGGATGGTGCGGCGAATTTCCTCGTCCCTGCCGATCACAGGGTCGAGCTTGCCCTCCCGCGCCGCCTCGGTGAGGTCGCGAGCAAATTTCTTGAGCGCGTCGTAGCGGTCTTCCGCGCTTTGCGTGTCCGCCGTCCGGCCGCCGCGCAGCTTGTCGATCGCCGCATTCAGATTCTGCGGGGTCAGGCCCGCCTTGGCGAGCGCGTTGCCGACGTCGGTGTTCTTGGCGAGCGCCATGGCGAGCAGGATTCGCTCGAGCGTAACGTAGCTGTCGCCCGATTTCTTCGCGACCTGTTCGGCCTGGTCGAGAATCCGGATCGTGTCGCCGTCCATGCCGGGCGCCTGAGTGGCGCCGGTGCCGGTGACTGCCGGGATCTTCTCGACAAGCGCGTCCGCTTCGCGCTGCGCCGTCTTCGAATCGCCGCCGGCGGCATTGATCAAGCCCGCAGCCATGCCTTGCTCGTCATCGAGCAGCGCCTTCAGCAGATGCGCAGGTGCAATTCGCTGCTGATGCTCCCGAACGGCAATCGTCTGGGCTGCCTGGAGGAAGCCGCGCGCACGGTCGGTGAGCTTTTCGAAATCCATGTGTCATTACCCCTTTGCTTCACCGCCGATATGGGTGTTGCAGAATGGCAACACAAGGCTGACCCCGAGGTTTGACGCACGACAAATGACGAGCCGCGCCGACTATTGCGGATGACCTGATGAACTTCCCTGAACTGGCGAGGCCGGTGCCGCGACTGTGGTCGCCGCGGGCGCGGTTGGGGGAGCAGCGACCGTGACTGGTGCTGCCGGAGCAGCTGTCCCCGGAGCAGGCGGAATTGGCTGGCCGACGCTCGCGACATCCTCAGGATGAAGGATCGGCGGGCATTCCTGGGCCACTGCGGGATCCATGTTCCAGCGCCGGAACTTGGTGCTGTCGACGTGGAATCGCAGGTAAGCGTAAAAGCCGAGGCCCGCATTGTACGGAGCGCCATGCTCGGTGTGAACGCCGCACAGGGTCCGCATCAGAGTGACTCGGTCGATCGGCCGGAGCGGAACCATGTCGATCGCCGAATCGAGCTTGTGCGCGCTCTCCGGCGCTCCGCCCGCGCATTTATTGAGCTGCGGATTGCGATAGACGGATACCGCCTCGACCGGGCCGACCGTCGGGATCACATAATCGCGAACGTAGCGCAGCGTTTCGACCATGTGCGGCCATTCGTCCGACGGCGGGACCTCGAACGGCTGCTGGCCGCATTCCTGCCACGACGTCGCAGTGCGAAGGAGCGTCCAGGTCGGAAGGATTCCGCCGACCTGATTTGCGGTCAGATAGTCGTTGAATGCCTTGACCTGCCGTGCACGCCAGGGCGCGGCGAGATACCAGGAGCGGTAGCCCGGCTCGTCCTGCCCGGCGGTGATGTACGGAGCGACCGGATTCCAAACCGCAGGTTGCGCGGCAGGCGGCGCAACCGGCGCCGGCTGGGCCATCGCTGCGGAAGCGACCATCACCAGCTGCAGGGCGAAGAAGTTCATGAGCTAAATCATACTCCTATGCGCCGGCTTGAAAAGCGCTGAACGGTGGGCCACGTCGCATCAATGACTCAACCCATCGAGGTCGATCTTCCGCACAGCCTCGGCAAGGACGAGGCCCGGCGGCGGATCGCGAACAATCTTCACAAGCTCCAGGAGCATATTCCCGGCGGCGCCCAGGTTCAGTCCGGCTGGACCGGCGACCAGCTCAACCTGGACGTCGCGGCGATGGGACAATCGGTGGCGGCGCAGATCGACGTGCTCGAGAACAAGGTCCACCTGAAGGTGCTTCTGCCACCGATGCTCGGAATGTTCTCCGGAATGATCCAGGCCGCACTTCAGAAGAAGGGCAGCGTCCTCCTCGAGGATCACAGCCGCTAAGACCGCTCGTCTCCCCCCGATCGGGAGAGGGTTGGGGTGAGAGCCCGTCTTCGTTATGCCTGTCCCGAAACAGGGAGGCTTCATGCGCCATTTCGCGGTGGTCGGGTCGGGTCCGGCGGGCTTCTATACTGCCGAGGCGCTGGAAAAGGCCTATGGCGACCAGGCGCGCATCGACATCCTCGACCGCTATCCCGTTCCCTACGGCCTGATCCGGTTCGGAGTCGCTCCGGACCACCAATCGCTGAAGGCGGTGTCCAAGCGCTACGACAAGGTCGCCGAAAGTGCCGGCGTCGATTTCATCGGCAACATCAGCGTCGGCCGCGACGTCTCGGTGGCCGAGCTTCTCGACCTCTATGACGCGGTCGTCCTTGCCACCGGTGCGCCGAACGACCGCAAGCTCGGTATTCCAGGAGAGGAGCTTCCCGGAGTCGTGGGCTCGGCCGAGTTCGTCGGCTGGTACAACGGCCATCCCGAGTTCGCCGACCTCGATCCATTTCTCCACGGCACGCATGCCGCGGTCGTCGGCAATGGGAATGTCGCTCTCGATTGCGCGCGGATCCTCGCCAAGACGCGCCACGAGTTCGAAGGATCGGACATCGTCGGCCACGCGCTCGACGCGCTCGACGCCTCGGCGATCCGCACAATCACCATCCTTGGCCGCCGCGGTCCTCATCAGATCGCAATGACTCCGAAGGAGCTTGGAGAACTCGGCCATCTGGAGGGAGCCGTGCCGGAAATCGATCCAGGCGATTTCCCACCGGTCGCCGCGGACGAGCCCCTGGAACCGGGCCTTCGGAAGTCAGTGACCCTGCTTCGCGGCTTCGCTGACCTGCCGAAGGACAAAGCCAAGAAGATGGTCTTCGACTTTTTCGCAAAGCCACTTCGAATCGAAGGCGACCGCAAAGCCGAAAGGCTGATCGTCGAACGCACCGAACTCGACGAGAACGGCTCGGCGGTAGGCACTGGCGAAACCTATGAGGTGCCGGCATCGCTTGTGATCACAGCGATCGGCTATTCCACGTCTCCGATCCCGGAAGTGCCGTTCGAGGGCGGCAAGTTCGTCAATGATGGCGGCCGAATCTCGGATCGCCTGTACGCAGTCGGCTGGGCCCGGCGCGGCCCGACCGGAACGATCGGCACGAACCGTCCCGACGGCTATGAAGTCGGCGACCAGATTGCAGCGGCGATTCCGGTTGGAACTAGCGGCGAACGTGAAGGGGCGGCGGGCCTGAAGCGCCTGCTCGAAAGCCGCGGAGTAATGCCGACCGACTATGACGATTGGCGCAAGATCGAGGAAACCGAGGTCGGCCGAGCACGCCCAGGCAGCCCGCGCGAGAAATTCGTCCGGCACCAGGATTGGTTGCAGGTCCTCGGCCGCTGAAACCGGGGGCTTCGGCTTTGCTCAGGACACGCTTGCGCTTAATAGAACCGGCATCTATCTAGCCGCGGCCTTGGCTCCCGTAGCGACCCCTAAGTCGCGATCAACGCGGGTTCCGGTCGGGGAGTAGCTCAGCCTGGTAGAGCACTGTCTTCGGGAGGCAGGGGCCGGAGGTTCGAATCCTCTCTCCCCGACCACTTATCCGTCAGAAAGCAAGCTCGAGATCCGTCCGAATGGACAGGGTCCAAGCGACCATTTGAACCTCGACCCGCGAATTACGAATTAGACCCTGGTTTCAAAGGGGGGGTCCCTCCTCGTCGGTCTGCTGTTGACCTTCCCGCCCTTTATGGACCTGTTGCAGGGCAAGTAGC
>DASQYQ010000509.1:0-7669 GCA_035639115.1 Sphingomicrobium sp.
GATTATCCGGGCATCGAGCTGATCCTCCCCGATCTCGATTTCATCGAGAACCAGCAGGAGCGGCTTGCGGGGATCATCCTGACCCACGGCCACGAGGATCACATCGGCGCGCTTCCATATCTCGCTGACGAGCTGAAATCGCCGCTTTACGCCACGCCTTTCACGGCGGGCCTCATCGCCGGCAAGCTCGAAGAGGAGGGGCTCACCGGCCAGGTGCAGCTCAACATCGTCGATCGGGGCGGGACGGTGGAACTCGGCCCCTTTAGGGTCAGCTTCGTCGCGCTTTCGCATTCGATTCCCGAGGGCAACGGGCTGTTGATCGAAACCCCGTTCGGGAACGTGTTCCACACCGGCGACTGGAAGATCGACGAGACTCCAGTGCTTGGATCAGCGCCCGATACGGACATCCTGACCGAGATCGGCGATCGCGGCGTGCTCGCGCTGGTCTGCGATTCGACGAATGTTTTCCAGGACAGGCCGTCGGGGTCCGAGGAGAGCGTCCACGAAGGGCTTCTCGCCCAGGTGATGATGGCAAACGGCCGCGTGGTCGTGACGACCTTCGCCTCGAACGCCGCGCGTCTCCAGACGATCGGACGCGTGGCTCGCGAGGCGGGGCGGCAAGTGTGCATTGCGGGCCGGTCGCTCGAGCGGATTCTCCGCGTTGCCCAGGCAACGGGCTATCTTCAGGATTTCCCCCCACCCATCAGTTTCGACGAGGCGATGCGCCTGCCGAAGGGCGACGTGCTGATCATCGCCACCGGCGGCCAGGGCGAGCCGCGCGCCGCGCTCGGTCGCATCGCGTCGGGCACGCATGACCTCAAAATCGGCGAGGGGGACACGGTGATCTTCTCGTCGAGGATCATCCCGGGGAACGAGGTCGCCATCGGCCGGATCATGAACCAGCTATCGGACCTCGGCGTACAGATCGTCACGGAGAAGCAGGCGCACGTCCACGTCTCGGGCCACCCGGGGCGACCCGAACTTATCCAGATGTACAAATGGGTCCGGCCCCAGATCGTCGTGCCAGTGCACGGCGAACCGCGGCACCTCGCTGAGCATGCGCGTGTGGCGCTCGACCATGGCGTCGGCCACGCGATCGTGCAGAAGAACGGTGACGTCATCCGGCTCGCTCCCGGCGAACCCAAGAAGGTTGACGAGGTCCGCGTCGGCCAGCTCGTCCTCGATGGAGATGTGATCCTTCCGGCCGACGGAGCAACGGTCAACGAGCGCCGGAGGATCGGCTACGGCGGGCTCATTACGGTGGCGCTGCCGGTCGGCGACGACGGCGCGCTGGCCGGCAAGCCGGTGATCCGGCCGTTCGGTGTCCCCGTCGAAGAGGACCGCGACGATTTCATCGCCGATGCAACCGATGCGGCAACGCGCGCCTACAGTCTCGGCACCGAGGAAGAGAAGGTTCGTGAATCCGTCAGGCTTGCGGTGCGCCGCTGCGCGACCTTGTGGACGGGCAAGAAGCCGCTGGTGGAGGTGATGCTGCTTCAAGTCGCCGCATGAGCCTCACATCGATCCTCGCCATCTATTTCCTGCTCTTCTGCTTCAGCGCATTTGTGCTGTTGCCGTTCGGAGTGCGGACGAGCGAGGAGGTCGGCGAAGACAAGGTGGCCGGCCAAGCCGACAGCGCCCCTCATCGCTTCGATCTGAAGCGTCATCTCCTCGGGGCGGCAATGCTCGCCGCGATCCTCTGCGCAATCTACGACCTGAATTACGTCAATGGCTGGATCACAGCGAACGATCTCGACTTCTACAATCCGCCGGCCACGCAGCAGCCGAACGGCTAGCGGCGCTTGTCGACCGCCTGCGCGAGCGCCGCGTAGAGCTTGCCCATATCAGACGACATCAGAGTCACCGCGATCATCCCGCCGTCGCGCTCGGCCAGGACTCGGCGAAGCATCGCTTCGAAATCGTGGACGTAGCGGTTCACCGAAGCCTGGAACTCGGGCTCGCTCTCGTAATGTGATTTGATCGACCGCGTTTCGCTGGCGTCCATCAGTCGCACGGCGCGCCTCGTAAAGACTCCCCGATTGCCTTTCAGATAGGCGCCCCACGCCTTGTCGTCGATTTCGTCCGAGAGGATCTTGCCCACGTCGATCGACGCGGAATGCATCGAATCGATCAGCAGCGAAACGCGGCGGGCGAATGCCTCGCTATCCTTCTCGCGCTGCTCCTCACGGGTTGCCTCGATATGCTGCTCCAGCGCCGATGCGCTCTGTCCAAGCGACAGCACCTGCTGCGTAAGCCGGTCGGAAGCAGCGCGTGCCGATTCGACAGCGCGGGCGGCGACGGTCTCGACCTCCCGGAGACGGTCTTCAATGCCCTCGCGGATTACGCGTTCCAGCGCCGTACGAGTCTCGTCGGACAGCTTTCCGGCGCTTGCCGGGATGACAGCCTCGATCGCTTCGCGGGCGCGCTCGGCGGCATGGGCAGCCGCGTCCTTCACATGCACCAGCGCAGTCACCAGGGCCGGCGCGGTTTCGGCGCTAAGGCTGGCCGCCTCGCGTTCGACTTCCGCGAGCATCGAGGACAGGTCGGCGAGCTTGCTGTGTGCATTGCCAACGCCCTCGTCGACGCTGGCCAGCAGGGTCGTGAAGCGGTTCTGCTGTTCGGCGATGGTGTCGCCGGTCTCGGACAGGCGCTGCCCCGCTTCGATGGTCGCTTGGCGGATCTGATCGATTTCCGGACGAACTGATGTAGCCGCTTCGGCCAGCCGGTCAGCGCCACCCTGAGCCTCGCCTATCGCCGTCCCGAGGCTCTCGCGGATCTCGTTGGTCAGCCGGTCGACGCTTTCGCCGAGCGTCGCGGTCCGCTCCACGATCGAGCCGATGGCCGCGTCTTGCGAGCTCGCCTGGGATGCCAGCGTGTCGAGCTCGGTGCGGGCCCTGCTGAGGAGCTCGATGAACCGGTTCGCGCGCTCGTCGCCGCTCGAGGCGAGCTCCGTGAAGCGCTGATCGATCATAGCGAGGCCGCGGTCGATCTCCGCAATCATTAATTGCGACGCGCGGTCCTGCTCGGCTACGCGTGCTGACAGATGCTCGAGCGAACTGCTCGCGTGAGCCACGTTTGCAGCAAGCGATTCGGCGGCGTCCATTCCTGCGCGCCCGAGCCCGGCAGATGCTTGTTCGACAAGTGCTGCCACGGCGTTCGACTGCACATCGATTCCGCTGCGGATTTCTCCAAGCGTTGCTGCGGTTCGCTCGAGCAGCGCCTCCAGCGTTGATGACATTCCTGCCTCGGCTTCACCTAGACGCGCGGTGGCGGTGGTTCCAGCGATGTCGATCTCCGCCAGCCGGGTGGCAAGGCGATCCGTCGTCTCGGCAATCAGGTGGTCGGCTTCGCGCGTGCGCTCGATCAGGTGGCCGACGTGGCGGCTGAACACCTCAGCCTTCTCGACCGATTCGTTGCCAAGCGCTCGAACCTGTTCTGCGAGCGCGCGCGTCGTCTCCTCGGCCCGCGGCAAATCTTCGAGCAGTACAGCTACGTCGTTCCGCGCCGATTCGGCCGCACGATCGAGCACTTCGCCGTGCCGCTTCAATTTTTCGCTGCTGCTGTCGAACTGCTCCGTAATCCCGCCGAGCTTTCCGCTCGCATCGTCGCCGAGCTGCATCAGATGCTGTGCCATCATGGTCAGCTCGGAGCGGCTTTCGTTGATTCGCTGCGAAAGCACTTCAAGCAGAGCTTCGAGCGATTGCGCCTCGCTCCGCATTGCAACCACCGAGCGAGTGAAGCGCTCGGATTCCTTGCGACGCGTGCGCCCGAAAATCAGCCAGAGAAGCGCTAAGAGGGCGAGTGGTGCCGCCGCTATTGCTACCCACTGCGCGACGATCGGCGAGGTGAGCGGCTGGCCGGAAAGCGTTCGTCCCGCAGACCAGGCGGAATAGCCCAGCCACACTGCCGAGAGAATCACCAGCGCGACCGCAAGGACCTGCCGCCCGCCAGCCGCCGAATCGATCGCTGGCGCTTCGCTTGGCTGGAGCCATTGTTCCTCCTCCATCGAAGCGTCCGGGACGATGTCCGCGTTCGTCAACTCGAGGGGGTCAAGTGGATCGGTCATGGCGGGTTCGGCGCGCTTCGGGGTCGGTGTCATCGCAGCGCTGACATTACCACCTTTGAAGCCTCGCGAAAGCGGTTAGAGAGGAACCTGGAGGCGGGGAGGGAACGGACGAGCGAATGACTGTCGGCGCGCTGATCGGGGCCTATCAGGAGGACGACAGCGGCGGGCTTCGCGCCTTGCTTCCGCTCGCGGGAAGGACCCTACTCGAATATCAGGTCCGTTGTGCCGCGGCGGCCGGCGCAGCACCCGTCGTCATCGTCGTCGAGAGGGTCCCGCAAGCGCTGCAGGACGCGTTCGAACGCCTCCGCCTGGACGGAGTCGGAGTCTTTCCTGCGAGTGACGTGGGCGAAGCGCTGAGCCGGTTCGAGGCGGGGTCGATGATCCTGCTCGTCGGCGATGGAATCGCACCCCCGGCGGATCTGGTCGCCGCGCTGGCGAACGAGCCGGAGCCAGCCGTTGCCACCGTGCCTGACGATCCGGGCCACGAATCGTTCGAGCGCATCGATGGCGAATCGCGCTGGGCAGGCGTCGCCCTCGTCGATTCGCATCTGCTTGGCTCGACGGCGGCGATGCTCGGCGACTGGGACCTGCAGTCCACGCTGTTGCGGCGAACGCTTCAGGAAGGCGCGATTCGCGTGCCCGCAAACGACGTCGGCGGCGAACCGCTGCTGGCCGAAACCGGTGAAGACCTGCAGGATTTCCAACGCAAGCTCGTGGTGAGCTCGCGCGGGGCGCGACCGGATTGGGTCAGCCGCTACCTTCTTCCGCCTGTGGAAGAATTTGCCACCGAGCGGCTCATGGAAAGCGGCGTCCGGCCGCCTTGGCTGATGTGGGCTGCCCTCGCGCTGACGCTGGGCGGTGCATTCTGCTTCAGCCGTGGCTGGCTCGGCGCAGGTCTCGTCTCGCTGCTTCTCTCGATGCCGCTCGATTTGATCGCGAACCGCCTCGCTAGCCTGCGCTTGAAGCCGCTGCCGGTACGGATGCTTAGCCGGCTGGCCTTATGGCCCGCCGCCGGAGTCGCCCTGATCGCGCTCGGTTGGTGGGAAATGCGCCATGTCAGCGGCTGGGGCGCTCTCATCACTGCCCTCGGCGCCGGTGCCTTCGCCGAAGCCGCGCGAATCGAGCGAACATCCATGCAGGACAACGAGCCCTGGCTGATTTCACGGCGAAGCGCGATTGTGCTTGCAATTCCCTTCTCGCTCGCGGGGGTCTGGACCAGCTACCTCGTTGTTCTGGCGATCTATGCGCTGCTTTCTTTCTTCATTGTCCAGCACGTGCGCCATCAATCGTCCAGTTGACGCGAAGTTAACCGAAATCCGATAACGCGGTCGCACGATGATGCCTGAAGAGTGGCCGATTATCGCTTCGGCGGAGCCGAATGCACCCGCGCGCGTGACGGGCCGTGGACGCCTGTCCACCGTCCGCGCCGATTTCTTCCTCAATCCCGCCGAGCGCCTGACGGAGCAGGAGCGGGCGCTGATGACGGCTATGCTGCACTGCCTGGTCGGAGACATCAGCGGCGAAATCCGCGCTGCGCTTCCAGCTGGCTGGGCAGGAGCCAACGACGACGAAGCAGCAATCGTTGACGCGCTGACCCGAGCAGGCCTCCTCGATGACCCCGACTTGATGGCGCTTCTCCTCCGCCGCGCCGACGAAGAGCGAATCGGCAGCGCTGCCCGGGCACGCAACGGCCGTCGCGAAGCTCGCGCCATCCAGGGCCTCGTCAGCTTCCATGACTCGACCGTTTCCGCCGCGGCAATGGCTTTGATCCTTGTGCGCGGCAGGCGTCGCGACCGTTTCGGCCAATGCCTCGTCGGCTTCGACGATCTATCCCCGGTGACGGCGCAGAGGCTGGTTCAGTCCATCGCAGCCGCTTTGCGCCGTGACGTCGCGGCGGGCTACGGGGCAGCGGCGGCCGACGCCGAGCTTTCCGCGGCCGCCTCGCGGCTGCTGGACAAGTATGAGGCTGCGCGCGGCGTAGAAGCGCTGACCGCGGCCGTGGTCGCCGTTCTCGATGAGGCCGGCGGCCTCTCCGACGAATTGCTCCTCGCTTGCGCCCAGGAGGGGGAAGTCGGCTTTCTCGCGCAGGTTTTCGCTCGCAGGGCCGGAATCTCCGGCACGGTTGCGATGGACGAACTGCTGTCCGGGGAGCCGGAGCGTCTCATGGCATTGCTTCGCTTGGCCAATTTTTCTCGTGAGCTCGGCGCAGGCCTGCTCGCTAGCCTCGGCGACTTGCTTGGAATCGACGATCCCGGCGCTGCAATCGGCATCTTCGACCGGATGAGCGCGGAGGAGATTAGCGCTGCTGCAAGCTGGCTGTCTGCGCCGACATCCTATCGACTCGCTCTCGAAGCGCTCGGAAACAGAAATGGCTAGCGCGCCGTCCGAACCGCGTCCGGTCGCGGGCCGGCTCGACAGTCTCGGCCGGCTCGTCGCCGCCGATCCCGAGCTCGAGTCGCTCCAGCGCGAAGCCGGCTCCGAGGTCGGGCAGATGCTCGCTCTCCCGCAGGTGGCTGCGGTCGCGCAGCTGGCGCGCAAGCTCGGTACTCCCGTCGGACGCCCTGCTGTCGCAGCGTCCGCCGAGAACGACATCGAACTATGGGTCAATGCTACGCCCGAGGGCGACGAGATCGTGCTCTCGCTGGAAGGCTGGACCGTCCGACCCGCAGCCGGTCCACGTCTGGCCACCATCCTGGGCGGCGGAAGCGAAGGCGCAAATGCGCCCGCCCAGAACGGATGGGCGACCGACGAAGAGCTTCGGATCATTTCCTTGTCGTCGGAATTCGCTGAACGGCTCGGAATCACTGTCGCCGATGCCGCCGGAGCGGCGCTGACGCGCATCGTCCGCCTCGAAGAGGATGCCGACGGCGAGATGCCGCTCATCAATGCGCTGGCCGGCAGGCGCGGCTTCACTGGCCAGCGCGGGCGCAGCCGATCGAGCGAGGCCGCCATCGTTCTGACCGGCGAGGTCGTGACTGCAGCGGACGGGTCCTTCGCGGGGTTTCGCGGCACCGCCGCAAGTGAGAAGGATGACGCCGCTCAGGCGATTACGCGCTCGCCCGGATTCGATCAGGCGCTGGACGAGCTGCTTAGATCCCCGATCGACCGCATAATCGAAAGCGCCGAGAAGATCGTCGCCCGCTCCGACGGTCCGCTGCGCAGCGATTACGCGAATTACGGAAACGACATCGCCTCCGCCGCTCGCCACCTTCTGTCGGTGCTTCGCGCGATGAGCGAAGACCCGACTCAGGTCCACGGCCTCGTCGACCTTGCTGCGCTCGCTTCTGAGGCCGTCATCATGCTCGAATCGTCGGCGGAAGATCGGGGCGTTCATATCCAGCTCGACCGATCGGAACCGCTCCGCGCCCGCGGACAGGAACGCGGCGTCATCCAGATCTTGGTCAACTTGATCGTGAACGCCATCCGCTATTCGCCTGAAGACGGCACCGTGCGGATCAGCTTCGACAAGGCTGGCGGAGCGGCCTCGGTCATCGTCGGCGACCAAGGCCCCGGAATCGCCGCCGGCGACGAGCAGCGCATCTTCGAGCGATTCGAGCGGGCCCAGGCGAAGGAAGCAGGTACTGGCCTCGGCCTTGCCATCTC
>DASQYQ010000510.1:0-2153 GCA_035639115.1 Sphingomicrobium sp.
ATGTATCCGAGCTTCTCCCCGATTTGCACGCAAATTGCAGAGTCGTCGGTCGCGCTTGATGCTAGGTATCGCGCGCCCGCCAGCTGCGCGAGCCACGCTTCCACCTGCTGCTTGGCTTCATCGAACTCCAGCGGGACCGCCCAGGAACTTGTGGGTTTGTTTGCCACCTCGAGTCCTATACCGCGCCGACCGGCGGACGCGCGCTGATCCTTATGCTGACGTCTGGCCCGAGATCGAGGCGCTGCTGCAGCAGGATGGGAGCCTGGAAGCGAAGCTGGTGTGGGCTGAGTTGAACCGCCGTGAGCTGCATTGCGCTAGATAACGTCGCTTCGATCCGCGTCGCGGAACGACTTGGGGCCGTGCGCGAACGCACTACGCAGAACCGCGGATTCCAGATCGGAATCTATCGCCACGTCTCTCCCGCCCAGCTGCGCCAGTCGGCGCCCACCGGCTCTTGATCTGTCGTGGCCGCCGCCTGCTTGCATGACGAGCCGCATGGGAAGCTCTAGTATTGCCGACCTCGTCTTAGCCGGGTAGGACACCCCGATGTCAGTTCTGGTGACCGGAAGCGCGGGCCACCTTGGCGAAGCCCTCGTGAGGCGCATTCGCGCCCTCGGGCAAACGGCTGTCGGAGTGGACAGGAAGCCATCGCCATTTACCGACCAGGTGGGCTCGATAGGCGAACGCCTCTTTGTCGAGAACTGTGTGCGGCAGGCCGACTGCGTGGTTCATGCCGCAACGCTCCACAAGCCTCATGTGGTCACTCACGGCTGGCAGGACTTTATCGACACGAACGTCACCGGAACGCTCAATTTGCTCGAGGCCGCGGTATCCGGTGGCGTCACGAGCTTCGTGTTTATCAGTTCGACCAGCACATTCGGGTCCGCGATCAATCGCGACAGCCCGGCCGCTGCAGTGTGGGTCACCGAAGAGGTGACTCCAAAACCAAACAACATTTACGGCGTGACCAAGCTCATGGCCGAAAACCTGTGCGAGCTCGTGCATCGCAAGCGCCGCCTGGCCCTCGTGGTGCTACGTACGTCGCGATTCTTTCCGGAAGAAGACGATGTCCCTGAGATGCGCCGCGAGTATGAGACCGCTAATCTCCAGGCGAACGAGTTGCTGTACCGGCGGGTGGATCTCGAGGACGCAGTGTCCGCGGTTTTGCTGGCACTCCAAAAGGCGCCAGAGATCGGATTCGGCCGGTACATTATTTCGGCAACCACTCCCTTCACGCACGCGGATCTGACGCCGTTGGCCGAGGATGCGCCCGCAGTGGTCCGGGCCAGGTTTCCAGAGTGCGAAGCGCTATTCAGGGCGCGAGGCTGGAAGTTATTACCCAGGATCGACCGCGTCTACGTGAATGACCGAGCGAGAGCCGAGCTCGGCTGGAACCCGCGGTGTGACTTCGAATACCTTCTCGACTGCTTGCGTGCGAACCGGGACTTCCGCAGCCCGCTTGCACGGGAGGTCGGATGCAAGGGCTACCACGGTCGGTCGTTCAGTGAAGGGCCGTATCCGGTCGAATAGCCCTCGCGCCGAGTGCGCCCATGGCATCGACGCGTTGACGCTCTAGCAGTCGATTGATAGGGTGCGACGCTGGTCGGCGCGTCCCGCTCCCGGCCGCAGAAACTGACACTCTTCAAGGCGACGAAGCGACACTGACTCGGAGGTCGCGGTGGAACGATCATCACGCGGTCGGGCGAATTTCCTGTCGGGCGTCGCGGCGGCTTCGATGGCGCTTGTGGTCGTGGCGCTCGTCGTGCTCGGTGTGACAAATGACAGCCAGGCCGCGGAAGCTCCCGCGCGGCGCAAGGTCATCATCGACCAGGACGCCTTCGGCCCGGCGGGCTCGAACATGCAGGCGATACTGCTCGTGCTGCAGTCGAAGGATGTGGAAGTCCTCGGCATCACCATTCCGAGCGGCGATGGCTGGCGTGACGAGGAGGTCAGCCACACCCTGCGACTCCTCGAGATTGCGCAGCGTACCGAGGTACCGGTCTTTCCCGGGGCGGTTTTCCCGCTGGTCAACACTCAGGAGCGCACCAAGCACTGGGAGACGCTCTACGGCCGGCTTTTCTACAAGGGCGCCTGGACGGAGACCTGGCCTGAGGAAGGTGCGGTGCGTCGTACGCCGTATCACGCCGATCCGT
>DASQYQ010000511.1:0-2624 GCA_035639115.1 Sphingomicrobium sp.
TTAATTAGGATCACTTTGCCCTGTAAAAGCCCCCGTTTTGGTGTACAAAGAAAGCGTGATTCAATCTCGTTACCCTAAGCGATTCGCAGGTCCTGTGCATGGCCGAAGCCGTTCGTAAAACTCCCCCGATTGCATCCTCCGATTACGACGCGGAATCGATCAAGGTGCTCAAGGGGCTCGACGCCGTGCGCAAACGGCCGGGCATGTATATCGGCGACACCGATGACGGCTCAGGCCTGCACCACATGGTGTATGAGGTCGTCGACAACGCAATCGACGAGGCGCTCGCGGGCTATGCCAGCCGCGTCGAGGTCATCCTCAATCCCGACAATTCGGTGACGGTGCGCGACGACGGACGCGGCATCCCGGTCGATATTCACAAGGGCGAAGGCGTGTCCGCCGCAGAGGTCATCATGACCCAGCTTCACGCGGGCGGAAAATTCGACCAGAACTCCTACAAGGTGTCCGGCGGACTGCACGGGGTCGGTGTCTCCGTGGTCAATGCGCTGTCCAGCAAGCTCGAGCTGCGCGTCTGGCGCGACGGCAAGGAGCACTATATCGAGTTCGCGGACGGCGACCCGGTGGCGCCGCTGAAAGCGGTCGGCGAGGCCAAGGGCCGCCGCGGCACCGAGGTCACCTTCCATGCCTCGGCGGAAACCTTCAAGAACATCGAATATGATTTCCCGACGCTCGAGCACCGCCTGCGCGAGCTCGCCTTCCTCAATTCCGGCGTCAACATCGTGCTCTCGGACATGCGCCACGCCGTCGAGAAGCGCGAGGAGATGCACTATTCCGGCGGCGTCGAGGAGTTCGTCAAATACCTCGACCGCAACAAGAAGGCGATCGTGCCCGCCCCGATCATGGTGCACTCGGAAGCGAACGGCATCGGGGTCGAGGCGGCGCTGTGGTGGAACGACAGCTACCACGAGAACGTGCTGTGCTTCACCAACAACATTCCGCAACGCGACGGCGGCACCCATCTCGCGGGCTTTCGCGGCGCGCTGACCCGCCAGGTCAACGGCTATGCCGAGGCCAACGCGAAGAAGGAAAAGATCGCGCTCACCGGCGACGATTGCCGCGAGGGCCTGACCGCCGTGCTGTCGGTGAAGGTTCCGGATCCGAAGTTTTCTTCGCAGACCAAGGACAAGCTGGTTTCCTCCGAAGTGCGCCCGGTGGTGGAGAACGTCATCAACGAGGCGCTGCAGGCCTGGTTCGAGGAGCATCCCTCGGAAGCCAAGGTGATCGTCGGCAAGGTGATCCAGGCCGCCGCGGCTCGCGAAGCCGCGCGCAAGGCACGCGAGCTGACGCGGAAAAGTCCGCTCAGCATCTCCTCGCTGCCGGGAAAGCTCGCCGATTGCCAGGAGAAGGATCCCGCCAAATCCGAGCTCTTCATCGTCGAGGGCGACTCGGCCGGCGGCAGCGCCAAGGGAGCACGCAACCGCGAATTCCAGGCGATCCTGCCGCTGCGCGGCAAGATCCTCAATGTCGAACGCGTGCGCCCCGACAAGATGCTCTCGAGCGAGCAGATCGGCACGCTGATCACCGCGCTCGGCACCGGCATTTCCGACGATTTCTCCATCGACAAGCTGCGCTATCACAAGATCATCCTGATGACCGACGCCGACGTCGACGGCGCCCACATCCGCACGCTGCTGCTCACCTTCTTCTATCGGCAGATGCGCGAGATCATCGACCACGGCTATCTCTATATCGCCCAGCCGCCGCTCTATAAGGTGTCGCGCGGCAAGTCCGAGCAATATCTGAAGGACGAGCGCGCGCTGGAGGACTATCTGATCGAAACCGGAATCGACGATTGCATCTTCATGCCCGGCACCGGCGAGCAACGCTCCGGTCTCGACCTGCGCGCGCTGATCGACGACGCGCGCGCGATCCGCTCCGTGCTTCGCAATCTGCACAGCCGCTATAACCGCGGCGTGGTCGAGCAGGCCGCGATCGCGGGGGTGTTCGGCCAGGGAATTTATGGCGATCCGGAAAAGGCCAGCGCCGCCGCTGATTACATGGCGGCCCGGCTGGACCGGCAGGCCGACGAGGTCGAGCGCGGCTGGAGCGGACGCTTCGCCGAAGGTCAAGGCTTCATCTTCGAGCGCACCGTGCGGGGCGTCAAGGATTCGGCCATGATCGACGAGGCCCTGCTCGGCTCTGCCGAAGGCCGCAAGCTCCACGAATATCGGGAGAAGTTGCAGGACGTGTACGCCCGGCCCGGCAAGATCCGCCGGAAGGACTCGGAGGCGATGATTTACGGCCCGATCAGCCTGTTCGAGGCGGTGATCGAGGCCGGACGCAAGGGCCTGAGCCTGCAACGCTACAAAGGTCTCGGCGAAATGAACCCCGACCAGCTCTGGGAAACCACGCTGGACACCGAGGCGCGATCGCTGTTGCAGGTCAAGGTCAAGGAGGTCGACGAGGCCGACGACATCTTCACCAAGCTGATGGGCGACGTCGTCGAGCCGCGCCGCGAATTCATCCAGGACAACTCGCTGCTCGCCAACGTCGACGTGTAGGCGACGAGGTCACCGATGGCGCCCATCCAGTATATCGTCGAGGGCGGTCACAAGCTGCGCGGCGCCATTGAGCCCTCCGGAAACAAGAACTCGGCGTTGCCG
>DASQYQ010000512.1:0-4142 GCA_035639115.1 Sphingomicrobium sp.
GAGATCGCTGGTCGCTGCTGCGGCCTCCCCGGCGATACCGCGACCTTCCGGCGGACGCCCTTGCATATGCGGCCGGACCGGGGCGCTGTCGGTAAGCTTCACCCGCTGCTTGGGACGCAACAGGATGAACGCCAGGACCAACGCCACCGCAATGACGATCAACCACCAATATTCGCGAATGACATCCATCAGTTTACCAGTTCCACTCTGCGTTGTAGCGACGGCGCTTGTCGCGCAGATAGGCGACGAGGAGGCCGAAAAGAAAGCCCAGGAGCGACGCTCCGGAGCCCTCGACGATCAGCGGCACGCCTTGGCCTCGGGACCAGCTGGCGCTTTCGACTCCGGGGACCACGTTCATCAATTTGATCAGTTCGCCGCGCTGGAAATCGTCGGCGGGACCGGAGAGCAGAACCCGGCGGCTCAAGGGGCCGCGGTGCAGGTGCCCGCTAACTTCGGGGATCTCGTTGTTGACGAGCGCTTGCCGGATCGTTCGTTCGACCGTCGTCGAGAATTCGTCGGCCCCGCCGAGCGGGCCGTGCCAGGCCGCAGCCGACAGAATTGCTGCAGCGAGGCCCAGAGCAATGCAAAGCGTTCGGTTCCAGCGACCTCGGAACGCAAAATCTCCAGCGATCACGCCAGCGACTAGCCCGGCGCCGAGAGGAGGCCAGAAATAGGCCCAGAAGGCGTTCACGCATTCTCCCGGGCAAGCTCGCGCCAGCCGATGTCGCGGCGGCAGAAGCCGTCGACGAAATCGATCTGGTCGACGGCGCGATAGGCGCGGGCTCGAGCGTTCGCGAACGTATCGGCAGTCGCGGTAATCGCGAGGACTCGGCCGCCCTTCGCTACCAGCCCCTGTTCGCCATGCGCAGTGCCCGCGTGGAAGACGGTGACTCCTTCGACCTGCTCCGCGGCTTCGATCTCGCTGATGACTCCGCCGCTTGCCGGAGTCCCGGGATAGCCCTGAGCGGCAAGGATGACAGTCATCGCATGTTTTCCGGAAAGCTTCGGTGGTGCGATCTCGCCGAGGTGCCCAGTCGCGACGGCGTGGAGAAGCTCTCCGAAATCGCCCTCGATCAGCGGCATGATTGCCTCGCACTCGGGATCGCCGAAGCGGACGTTATATTCGATCAGCTTGGGGCCTTCGGAAGTCAGCATCAGACCGGCATAAAGCACGCCGCAGAAGGGCGTTCCCGCTTGTGCGAGCGCGACGGCCGTTGGGCGCAGAATCTCGTCCATGGCGCGCTTCTGAAGTTCGGCTGTGAGAACCGGCGCAGGCGCATAAGCGCCCATTCCTCCGGTGTTCGGGCCGGTGTCGCCTTCGCCGACCCTCTTGTGGTCTTGGGCCGAGGCGAGCGGGACCGCGGTCGTACCGTCCACCAATGCGAAAAGGCTCGCTTCCTCGCCCTCTAGGAATTCCTCGATCACCAGCGGGCCGTCGCCCGCTGCGTCGATCGCTGCTTCGGCCTCGGCGACGGTCATTGCAACGGTCACGCCCTTGCCCGCGGCAAGGCCGTCAGCCTTGATGACAACCGGGGCCCCAAAGCGGGCAAGGGCGGCGCGAGCGTCCGCTGCTCGCTCGACTCGAACATAGTCGGCGGTCGGAATGCCGTTGGCCTTGCAAAGGTCCTTGGTGAAGCCCTTGGATCCTTCGAGCTGGGCCGCCGAAGAGTTCGGCCCGAAGACCGCGAATCCGGCCTCGCGCAATGAGTCGGCAATGCCGGCGACGAGCGGAGCCTCCGGGCCGACTACAACCAGGCCGACATCGTTCTTTCGCGCGAGCTCGACCACGGCTTGCGCGTCGCAGGGGTCGATGGCGACGCAATCGGCCCACCGCGCAATGCCCGGGTTGCCTGGCGCTGCAACGAGCTTGTCACAGCTCGGCGATTGCCTAAGTCGCCATGCGAGCGCATCCTCGCGCCCACCCGAGCCCAACAGCAGAATATTCATGGACTTTCCCGAAGAAGCACGTGGCGGCCTGTTAGCGAACGTCGCTCCCGGCGACAATTCGCCTGCGCTTACCGTCACCGAGCTTTCCGGCGCTCTCAAGCGGACGGTCGAGGATGCGTTCGGGCATGTCCGAGTGCGCGGCGAGATCAGCGGGTTCAAGCGCCACAGCTCGGGGCATTGCTACTTCACCCTGAAGGACGAGAACGCCTGCATCGACGCGGTGATCTGGCGAAGCAGCGCCGGAGCGCTGGCCTTTCTCCCGGAGGACGGGGCGGAAGTTATCGCGACCGGCAAGCTCACTACCTATCCGGGCCGCTCCAAATACCAGATCGTCGTCGAGCGGATGGAGATCGCGGGCGAGGGGGCGCTGCTGGCGCTTCTTGAAAAGCGGCGGAAGGCCCTGGCGGCGGAAGGGCTATTCGCTGCCGAACGCAAGCGCAGGCTGCCGTTCATGCCGAGAGTCATTGGAGTGGTGACGTCGCCGACCGGCGCCGTCATCCGCGACATCCTCCACCGGCTCGAAGATCGCTGTCCGACGCGGGTCATCCTGTGGCCGGTGCCGGTTCAGGGGGAGGGAGCGGCGGCAAAGATTGCGGCCGCGATCCGCGCCTTCTCGAATATCGAGCCAAAGCCCGACCTTCTGATCGTTGCGCGAGGCGGCGGGTCGATCGAGGACTTGTGGCCGTTCAACGATGAGGAGGTCGTTCGAGCGGCAGCCGATTCGCCGATCCCGCTGATTTCGGCGGTCGGGCATGAGACCGATACGACGCTCATCGACCACGCCGCCGATCGACGAGCGCCGACTCCGACCGCCGCGGCCGAGATAGCAGTGCCGGTACGCTCGGAGCTTTTCACTCAGCTTGGCCACCTCCAGCACCGAGCTCAGGAATGTCTATCGCGGCGGGTCGAGCGGACTAGGGAGCGGTTCGAGCTGACAATCTGCCGGTGGCCGCAGCCACAAGCGATCTTCGCCCCCATCGTCCAGCGGCTGGACGAGATTGGCGAACGGCTTCCGCGTTCGCTTTCGGCGCGCGCGACCAGTGCGCGCGGCGACTTGAACCTCGTCGCCGGGAGGCTTCGCGGGGATCTCCTCAACCAGCGCATCAGTCGCCTCAGCGAACGGCTGTCGGCCGCTTGGAAGATGGCCGAGCTGGCGCATCCCGAGCGGCCTTTGAAGAAAGGCTATGTCCGGGTGACGAGCCGCGATGGAGCGACCCTCACCAATGCCGCCGACGCTCGTGCCGCGAAGCTGCTGACGCTTCGCTTCGGCGATGGCAGCGTGGATGCGGCAGTCGAGGGCGCAGCCACGCCGAAAGCGGTTGAGCGCAGGCCGCGCCGTTCCTACATTCCGGCTCAGCCGGGCCTGTTCGATCCGGCAGAGGACTGAGCGGATGTTGATGAGCGGAAGCGGCAGGGCCGCGCGAATCCATTACTTGCCGGGCACCTTCCGGCTGCTGAGCGACGGCGACCATGTCGTGTGTGCTGTCACCGGCGCGCGAATCCCCCTCCACGAGCTTCGCTACTGGAGCGTCGAACGCCAGGAACCCTATGTGGACGCAGCGGCCAGCCTCAAGGCGGAGCAGGCAACCGGCGGCCGCTAGCTTATCGATGCTCGCGCGGCCGGGCTGAGCTCGACGCGGAGGTGGGCAGCGACCGCTCCCACCCACTTCACCACCATCTCCAGCTCTTCCGAGTGAGCGGCTTCGGCGGCGTTCTGGTCGGCGGCTCGTTCGGCCTGCCCATAATCCTGCTCCGAGAACTTGCTGTGACGGGCGAAGGTCGGACCGTTGACCACCTCGGCGATCTGCGATTCGTTCAGGTCGAGCTCGAACAGCCTCGACACTCGTTGAAGGGCCCCGGCGGGATCGCCGAGGAATTCGGCGCTGTCGATCATTATCACCCGATCTCCCATCTGCCGGGCAACCTCGGCGAAATGGTGCATCTGCATCAGCCAGCCGAGACCGAGGGCCTGCAGGTCCGTGAGGACGAATATGTCCTCCTCGCTGAATCCGAAGTCGAGCGACGTCCAGCTCGCGGCGCTTCGAAATAGTCGCCGGCCCCAGATCCGGCCCCACATTCCGCGTTTGAGGATCGATCGAAGGAGCGGCCGCACATCGGAGTAGAGGAGGACCGCGCGGCTCTCGGGGCGTGACTGGAGCACCGGAAGCGTCAGCCGATTGGCGAAATTCGTGGGT
>DASQYQ010000513.1:0-5544 GCA_035639115.1 Sphingomicrobium sp.
CGCCGCTCATCACCGTGATCACAGGTGCGCCGTTCAGCTCCTCCGCCTGCCTCTCCGCCTGCTCGCACACCAGCATCTCGATCGCTCGGCGCTCTTCATTGAGGCGGTCGAGCTCGGCAGCGATGATCCGGGCTTCCTCGGGATCGCTACAGGTCAGCAGCCGCACGCCGAGGTCCGACTTGCCCACGCGTCCGCCGGCGTTGATCCGCGGCCCGAGCGCGAATCCCAGGTCCCGGCAGCTCGGCGGCTTCACCAGTCGTGCCGCCTCGGCAAGCGCCGACAGCCCGACGTTCCCCCGCGCCGCCATTACTCGAAGGCCTTGCGTGACGAAGGCGCGATTGAGGCTCTTCAAGCGAGCGACGTCGGCGACAGTGCCCAGCGCGACCAGGTCGAGAAGATCGAGGATCTTCGGCTCGGCGAGCGCCTCGAAGAAGCCGCGTGCCCGCAACTCTCGAAGCAATGCCACGACCAGCAGGAACGCCATGCCGACGGCGGCGAGGTACCCGTGAGCGGCGCCAAGCTCGCTCTCGTCGAGGCGGTTCGGATTGATCAGCGCATAGGCGACCGGAATGAGGCTCGCGCATTGGTGGTGGTCGACGACGATCACGTCGAGCCCAGCCGCCCGAGCCTCGTCGAGTGCATCGAAGGCCTGCGCTCCGCAGTCGACGCAGACCGCAAGGCTCGCTCCCCGCGCCTTAAGCTCCACAAGCGCCTTTCCGGATGGCCCGTAGCCCTCCATCAGCCGGTCGGGGATGTACACGATCGGCTCGGCGCCCAGTCGCCGGAGCAGGAGCACGAGCAATGCCGCGCTCGTCGCACCGTCGACGTCATAGTCGCCGAAGATCGCGATCGTCTCGCCGCCTTGGACCGCGTCAGCGAGCCGCTTCGCGCCTTTGTCCATGTCCTGGAAGCAGCTTGGATCGGGGAGGAAATCGCGGATCCTCGGGTCGCGGTGCCGAGGCAAGTCTTCGCGATCGACTCCGCGGGCCAGAAGCAGCTCGTCGACCAGCGCATCCATGCCGAGGCTGTCGTCGGGCGGCCTTCGCCAGCGCCACGGCTGGCCTCTCACCGATCTCTCGATCGAGAAGCCCGTCATGCAAGCTCCTTCAAGTAACGGCGGAACGGAGTCAGTCCCGCGACCCGGTCGTAAAGCTTGCGCGCCGGATTCGCTTCGTGGGTCTGCCAATAGACCCGGCGCGAGCCCGACTTGGCCGCCTCCTCGTAAACATGCTCGATCAAAGCGCGCGCGACACCGAGCCCGCGCGCTTCCGGCGCAGTGAACAGGTCCTGCAGGTAGCAGACGTCTTCGACGGACGTCGTGCTTCGATGATAAAGATAATGGACGATGCCGACGATCCTGCCGTCGAGCTCGGCGACCGCCGCATGCATTCGCTCACGCTCGTCGAGGAACCGCGTCCAGGCGGCCTCGGTGATCTCGGGCGGGAGGTTGGGCCGCTCGTAGAAGAGGTTGTAACCGTCCCAGAGCGGCTGCCACTGCTGCCGGTCTTCGGCGCGGAGCGGTCGGACGGTCATCCCCATTCGGGGAAGGTAAGAGTCGCGGATTCGCCGGTCTAGAGGCTGCGGTGCTTGAGGTCGCGATATTCTGTGGATACGCGGCGCACGGTTCCAGTGCTCGCGCGCATCACGATGCTCTCGGTGGTGGTGGTTCCGGCCCTTCGGTGGACGCCCTTCAGCAAAGAACCGTCGGTCACTCCCGTCGCCGCGAAGATGCAGTCGCCCTGGGCCATGTCCTCGAGGCTGTAGACGCGCTCGAGGTCCTCGATCCCCCAGCGGCGCGCGCGCGCCACTTCGTCGTCGTTCCGGAAGACAAGCCGCCCCTGCATCTGGCCGCCGACGCAGCGAAGCGCCGCGGCCGCGAGCACGCCTTCGGGCGCTCCGCCGGTGCCAAAATAAATGTCGATTCCGGTCGCTGGATCGGTCGTCGCGATCACTCCGGCGACGTCGCCATCGGGGATGAGTCGAACGCCGCAGCCGAGCGCTCGAAGCTCGGCGATGATTGCAGTGTGGCGGTCGCGGTCGAGCACGCAGGCGGTGATGTCCGCGGGGTCGACGCCCTTCGCCTTCGCAATGGCGCGAACATTCTCGCTGACCGACCGCTTGAGATCGATCGTTCCTTCCGGATAGCCCGGACCGATCGCGAGCTTTTCCATATAGGTATCCGGCGCGTTGAGCAGGCAGCCGCTCTCCGCGATCGCGAGCACCGCAAGCGCATTCGGTCCCGCCTTGGCGGTAATCGTGGTGCCCTCGAGCGGGTCGAGCGCAATGTCGATCCTGGGCCCGCCGTCCTGCGCCGAACCGACCCTTTCGCCGATGTAGAGCATCGGCGCTTCGTCGCGCTCGCCCTCCCCGATGACGACGGTCCCATCCATCGGCAGCTCGTTCAGCGCCGCGCGCATCGCCTCGACGGCGGCAGCGTCGGCGGCTTTCTCGTCGCCGCGGCCAATCAGCCTCGATGCGGCGATCGCCGCTGCTTCGGTGACTCGAACCATCTCGAGGACGAGCACTCGATCGAGGACATGGCTGCCGGCATGATCGGCGCGGTTCATTTACAAAGCTCCAATTGTCGAGGGGCTGCCGATAGGCGGCCTACTCCGCCTCGTCCACCTTGTGCTGAAGAAGCTCCGAGCGGACCCGCACCGCGCGCGAGCCGACGCGAGTCTCCACGAGGAAGATGGCGAAGCCGAGACCGATCGCGATCATCGATCCAATGAACAAAAGCGCGATCGCGGTCGCGAAATGCGAGCGTGTCAGGCTGGCGCTGAACAGCAGCACCACGACCGCGCAGATGAGCACTGCCGAAAGCACCGAAAGGGAGATCGCCCAGCTCACCAAGCTCATTCGGCGGTCGAGGACGTGAAGCTCGCCCAGCCAACGGTCGTGCTCGAGTCCGCGGCTCACAAGCAGCTTCGGCTCGATCTCGCGCGAGCGGTCGACGATGCGCGACAGGCGCGCCGTGCAAACGTTCACGAACGAGGCGATTCCGCTGAGGAGGAAGACCGGAGCGACCGCAATCCGGACGATGTCGGCGACGGTGTTGACGGAAAGGTTCGGCGCATTTTCGAACATCCGCGCCTTATCGCTGCGCTCGGCCCTAATCGGAAGCCTGCTCCCGTTCGCAGCTCGCGACCTCGAGAAGCAGCAGACCGTTGACGATGAAGCTCGCCGCGACAAACCAGGCGAAGCTTGCGATCAGCCAGTGGGTCGGCCCGAAGATGCTGATCACGATCGTCGTGATGGAAAGCCCCGCGGTCAGGAGAATGGCGAGCAGCAGGTCGGTTCCAGCGGAAAGCGCGGTCCAGGTTCGGACGGACCCGCGCGATTCCACGCTTGCGGCGGCGAGGATGACGCTTCGGATGATCAGCCAGATGATGACCAGCGTCACGGTCGGGAAGAAGTGAGTCTCGTGATTGACCACGAAGATCAATCCGGCGGCCGCGGTCACTCCGCCGGCGGCCATCGCGAACGGGCGAACTTCGCGGCGGAGCGAACCGGCAACGGCCTCGATCAGCCCCGCCGCGATGAGCAGCCCGCCAATCATGTCCGCTGAAATGCGTCTTCCGCCCGCCGGCAGCAGGAGCGCCCCTGCACTGAGAAGGATGATCGCAATGCCCGCGACGCGCAGTCCGCGCGCCCGGATCCGGTCCGACAATGGCTCACGGGCTTCCGTCGCCAACTCGCACCCCCTTTTTTCGCCTTTTTCGAACCCGAAAGGACATGCTCTTGTTCCCTTGGGAGGTTCGCATGCACTTCAAGGAGCGATGACCCGGAGCGACTGTTTGCGGATCCTGTAGTCCAGCGGCAGCTGCGCTCGAACCACCTCGCCGTCGAGCGAGACTGCGATCTGCGGCCGCTGCAGCGACACGCGCAGGCGCTCGACTCCTTCGAGGCGCACCATGTCGTCGTTCCGGCTTCGGCCGAAGAAGGCGCGGACGCTGGCTGCAAGCAGGCCGCGGCGAGTCTTCTTGCGCATGACCAGGACGCAAAGCTCGCCCCTGTCGAGACTTTCGCGCTGCCCCGGGGCGCCGATGTCGATCCGATAATCGTTGTTGCCCACAAACAGGAGCGGCGTGTCGACACGCCCGGTCTGCTCCTCGTTGACCGTCAGGGTCAGCCGATGGTGGTTGAAGCGCATAAGCGTCCTCAGGGAAGCGACGATCATTGCGAGGCGCTTGCTTCGACCCAATTTCCTGCGCTGAAGATCGCGGTCGATGACCATCAGCGGATAGAGACCGATCGCGCTGTTGTTGATGAAGATCCGCTCGTTCATTTCGCCGACGTCGACCTTGCGGTCCTTGCGGCTCGCGATGAGCCGAACCGCTTCGTCGATATCGGCGGGAATCCCAAGGTCGCGCGCGAAATGGTTGAGCGTTCCGAGCGGAAGGATTCCGAGCAGGGTCTCAGTTCCGAGAACCGCCGAGGCGGCAGCGCTGATCGTCCCGTCACCACCGCCGACGATCACCAGGGGGTCGCCGCGATCGGCAATCGCCCGGCAACGTACCGAGCAATCTCCACCCCCTAGCAACTCGACGTCGACGTCGAGCCCGGCATCCTTCAGAGCCTTCTCAACCCGACCGGCGAGCTCCGGATCGCGGGCGAGGGCACCGCCGCCGCGATTGAGAAGAACGGAAATGCTTGCCATGCGGGGAAGGCTAACGCGTCAACAGCCTTGGCTTATCCCTCGTCGTCCTTGCCGGTGCACTGGCCGATTCGGTTTGCGTCGACGTGCATCTTCATCGACATGCCCCCTTCCCGGCCCCCGGTGCCCGTCATTGCGGTGTCAACCGAGTAGCTTGTCGGCGTGTAGCTGCCGCTCACCTTCATATTCTGGGTCATATCTTCGCGATGGCATATCATCGCGAGATCGATCTTGCCGCCGCCCATCGTGAAATGGTCGTATTTGCATTCCTTGTCCGCGCCGAAGAAATCCGCCTTCGGCTTCTTCACGTCGGCTTCGGTGACGCAATGCTTGTTCGTGTCGTTGCGATGCTCCGCCATGCTCTGCTTCATCTTGTCCATATATTGCGGCGGAACGCCCGGCATGTTCATTTCTTCGATCGATACCTTCGATTGCCAAAGTCCCGGCTCGATCATCGAATCGCTGGTCATCACGCCCGACTGCTTCACCGCCGCGGCGACCTGATTTCCCGTCGCATTCTTGACGTTGACCGTCGGGCCCTTGTTGCACGCGGCAAGACAGATGACGGACGTGGCGATGCAGACGGCATATTTCATGACTGGCCCCCTCTCGTTGAGCGTCGCACCATAAAACTGCAGTTGAACGAGCGCTAGCGTCGCCGATGAGTCGGCGCATGGAAGTCCGGATCCTTGTTCGCGATCCAGGCCAGGAACCGGCCGATTCGCGGATCCGCGCGGATCGCCGCTACGCTGTCGCCGAACAGGCCAAGCTCGGCATTTGAGAAGGTCCTGTGGAGCGTTCGGTGACAGATCGGATGGACCCGCACCTTATCCCGGCCGCCGCGGCTCTTGGGGAGAGGATGATGATATTCGGCGCGTGAGCCAAGC